>DASYPO010000454.1:0-12638 GCA_036006545.1 Bryobacteraceae bacterium | reverse complement strand
CCGAAACACAGGTGATCAAGATCGACGATGCGTCGAGCCCGCTGACGAAATCATTCGGCTCGGCCTCGTTCGAACACAACGACGAGTTCTATCATTTCCCTTCGTGGTCGCCGTACACGCGCGAAAAACAGCACGTACTGCTGAGCCTGGATGTGGAAAAATCCGACATGGCCACGCAGGGAAAATTCTGTGCGCAGTGCACGCGTGAGGATCACGATTACGCGCTGGCGTGGATCAAGAGCTACGGCAAGGGCCGTGTGTACGCTACGCCGCTCGGTCACACTAATCCGATGTACACGGACAAGCGCTGGGTCACGCACATGCTCGCGGCGGTGCAGTTCATCCTGGGCGACCTGGAGGCGGACACCACTCCGAGCGCCCATCTTTCCAAACAAGGGTCGGCGAGGACGAAGTGAAATTGCGGGTCGCCGCCTCCGCCGCTGTTCTGATCAGCCTCGTGATCCTGCAGGCGCAGACTCCCACGTCGAAGGCGCCGTACACGACATGGTCCGATTACGGCGGCGCGGCCGATTCGATGCAATATTCGGCCCTCAAGCAAATCGACAAGTCGAACGTGACGCAGCTCGAATTGGCGTGGTCCTATCGCACGCCACTGCCGGGCGGCCGCTTCGCATTCAGCCCCTTGGTAGTCGACGACGTGATGTACGTGGTGGCGAGAAACGACGCGATCGTTGCGCTGGATGCGAGCACCGGGAAGGAAATCTGGACCCACCCGGTAGAAGGCCAGCCCACCAATCGCGGATTGAATTATTGGGAGAGCAAAGATCGCTCCGATCGACGCATCATTTTTTGTGCAAACGACCAGCTTCAGGAAATCAATGCGCGCACGGGGATCACGATCAACACGTTCGGAAATGACGGGCGCGTCAACCTGAAAGACACGGTACCGCGCGCGGGACAAAGCGGAACACCGGGGCGTGTTTTCGAGAACCTGATCATTCTGGGAACCGCGGTGGGGGAAGGCTATGGGTCGGCTCAGGGGCACCTGCGTGCCTTCGACGTGAAGACGGGGAAGCTCGCATGGCTGTTCCACACCATTCCGCAGCCCGGCGAATTCGGCTATGACACGTGGCCGAAGGAAGCGTACAAATACATCGGCGGTGTGAACACTTGGGGCGAGATTTCGGTCGACGAAAAACGCGGCATCGTGTATTTCCCGCTGGGATCGCCGACCTACGATTACTACGGCGCGGATCGCAAAGGCGCGGGGCTGTTCGGAAATTGTCTGTTGGCGCTGGACGCGCGCACTGGAAAACGGCTATGGCATTTCCAGGCTGTTCACCATGACTTGTGGGATTACGATCTGACCACTGCGCCGAAGCTGCTCACCGTGCAGCACAACGGCAAGCCGGTCGACATTGTCGCGCAGGCGACCAAGTTCGGCTTCCTGTACGTGCTGAATCGCGTGACCGGCGAGCCGCTGTGGCCGATCGAGGAACGCGCGGTGCCGAAGAGCGACACGCCGGGCGAGGAGTCGTGGCCCACCCAACCATTTCCAACCAAGCCGCCGCCGTTCGCGCGGCAGAGTTTCAAGGCGGACGAGATTAATCCGTTCCTCGAGCCGGCGGAGATCGCGCGGCTAAAAAAGATTCTCGCCGCGTCACGCAACGAAGGTGTGTTCACGCCGCTCAGTCTCAAGCAGGATCAGATTTCGATTCCAGGCGAGTTGGGCGGGACCAACTGGGGAGGCACTGCGGGCGATCCCGAGACAGGAATGCTGTATGTCCGCACCATTGATGGTCCGGCGATTCATCGCTTGCGCGCGAGCGAACGGCCGGTGCGATTGCCCGAGGACGCGACCATCGAACAGCAGGGCTACGCGATTTTTGTCGAGCATTGCGCCGTCTGTCACGCGTCCAATCCGAACACGCCGCCCAGCGGCATGCGGCCGGCGAAGGAAATCGGCGCGGATCGGATTCGCGCGACCATTCGCAACGGACAGGCGCAGATGCCCGCGTTTCCGGTCGACACGCTGACCGATGCGAATCTTGAATCGCTGGCGGCGTATTTACTGAATCCCGAGGCAGGCAAGATTCCGGATCAGCCGCGCCGCGGGGGTGGAAACAACACGCCTCCGCCACCACCTCCCGAGGGACAGACGCGATTCTTCGGACAGTTCGGCGCGTTATGGCACGCCAACAACGGGATGCCGGCGATCGGTCCGCCTTGGTCCGAAATCGTCGCCTACGATCTGAACCAGGGAACCATCAAGTGGCGCGTGCCGCTCGGGACCGTGTCGTCGCTGGCGGAAAAGGGAATCAAGAACACCGGTAGTTATCGGCCCACGCGCAATGGTCCGGTGGTCACGGCGGGCGGTTTGATTTTCATCGCGACGGCGTCGGATCGACTGGTGCACGCGTACGACAAATCGACTGGCGCACTGCTATGGGAGCGCGAGCTGGAAGCGAATCCCGACGGCATTCCAGCGGTGTATGAAGCAGGCGGACGGCAATACATCGCATTCTATGCGGGCACCGGCAGAAACTACAACGCGGTGGCCTGGAAGGCCGGAAAGCCGGAGGCGCAAGGTTACTACGTGTTCGCGCTCCCGAAAAAGTAGTCTGAACAGAGCTTGTGAAACTTCTTAACAAAATCGCTTTAATCACCGGCGCGAGTCGCGGAATCGGCAAGGGAATCGCCGAAGTTTTCGCGGAGGAGGGCGCAGACGTCGCGTTGAACGACATCGAACTTGGTCAAGCCGCCGAGGACGTCGCGGGTTGGATCCGCTGCAAGGGACGGCGGGCCATTACCGCGAAAGCGGACGTCGCGAAGCGCGCCGACGTGGAAGCGATGATGGATCGAGTGTGGAGTGAACTGGGCCCGATCGACATCCTGGTGAACAACGCAGGCATCGAAACCATCGTCCCGTTTCTCGATCTTACCGACGAGCAGTGGACCCGTCAGACCGATGTGAATCTGCGCGGAGAATGGCTCGTCTCGCAAGTATTCTGCCGCCGCGTCGTAGCGGAAAAACGCACGGCGAGCATCGTCAACATCGGATCCATTCAGGCGGCGAAAGTGCTGCCCGGCCGCACCCACTACGCGCCCAGCAAACTTGCGATCGAAGCGCTCACGCGCAATATGTCGGCTGAAATGACGCCGCTGGGAATTCGCGTGAACTGCGTCCACCCCGGGCTGATCGATACGGACATGACCGCGTGGGTGATGAAGCAGCCCGATCTTCTCGCCGGCGTGTTATCGCAAATTTCGCTTGGACGCGCCGGACAACCGCGCGAGATTGGATCGGTGGTCGCGTTCTTCGCGTCGGACGAAGCCAGCTATCTCACGGGCCAATCGATTTTCGTGGATGGCGGATGGGTTGGGAAATAGCCGAGTCGGAAAGTAAATGCCACGCAAACTGATCGACCTCAGCATGGAAGTTTACAAGGGAATGATGACGTATCCCAACGTCGCCAAGCCTGCAATCATCGAAATGGAAACGCACGCGGAAATGGCGCGCAGCGTCGGCACCGATCAGTACGGAGTCGACGAAATTACGAATCACTGCATGATCGTTACCGGCGATCATATCGGCACGCACATGGATTCGTGGGGACACGTGAAACCGGACGCGCCGCGCGCCGAAGGGATTCCGATCGACCTGTGTTACGGCGACGGTGTTGTGCTCGACCTCACCCACAAAGCCGCGGGCGACGAGATTTCGGTGAGCGATCTGGAAGAGGCCGAGCGGAAGCTGGGCGGGTATCGCATCAAGCCGCTCGACATTGTTCTGCTGCGCACCGACGCGGCCAAGAAGCGCTTCGACAAGAGTTACCTCACCGATCATCCGGGCATGACCAAAGAAGGCGTTCACATGATTCTCGATCGCGGGGTGAAAGTGATGGGGATCGACGCGATCGGATTCGATCCCCCGGTGGCCAAGATGTTCGAGCGCAAGAAATTCTGGGAAGCGCATCGCGTGATGCGCGAGCGCGAATGGTATCACCTCGAGAATCTGTGCAACCTGCACGAGGTCCCGCCGCCGTATCATTCGTTCACGGTGAGCGTGTTGCCGGTGAAGTGGCGCGGCGCGTCAGCGGCCCCGGTGCGCGCGGTCGCGATCATCTCCACGTAGGGCGGACGTCCTCGTCCGCGCCGGACCTCCAGGTCCGGCAAAAGGAAAATGTCAACTCTCGAACAACTCTACGGACTAACCGAAAAAGTCGTGCTGGTCACCGGCGGATACGGCGGAATCGGCACCGCGGTCTGCAGCGCGCTCGCGCAACTTGGCGCGAAAGTCGCCGTCGCGGGACACAACGCGGACAAAACCGTCGCAGCGGCCGAAGCACTCAAATCACAAGGCGGCGAAGCCTACGCAGCGACGTTCGACGCGCTCTCCGTGCCCGAAACGCAAAGCATGGTGGACCAAGTCGCAACACACTTCGGACGGATCGACGTCCTGATCAACTGCGTCGGGCTGAATCGCGAGGCGAAGGCCGAGGACTACTCCGAAGAGATGTTCGATTTCGTGTTCGACGTCAACCTCAAGAGCGCGATGTTTCAAGCCCAAGCGGTCGCGCGTCATATGATCCGGCAAGGCACCGGCGGCCGGCAGGTGCATCTGGGATCGGTGCGCTCGCAGGTCGCGTTGCGTGGGCGAGGTTACGCGGCGTACTGCGCCACCAAGGGTGGATTATCGATGTTGTGCAAACAGCTCGCGGCCGAATGGGCGCCGCACAAGATCAACGTCAACGTCGTCGCGCCGACCTTCGTGCGAACTGCGATGGTCGAGAACATGTTGTCCGATCCGGATTTCTATAATCCTTTGATCGCGCGCATACCACTGGGCCGAATCGCCGAGCCAATCGACGTGAGCAACGCTGTGATATTTTTCGCCTCGTCGGCGGCGGATTTCGTGACGGGGCAGACGGTGTACCTGGACGGCGGGCTTACCGCAACGCAGTAGGCGCGCGGCCAGCGTCTAGACCAGCGCGCGTTCCTGAAACTCGCCGCGCTCGTTGATCCAGCAGCGGTACTTGGTCCGCACCTCGTTGCGATTCCTGAGACAGGCGTCCGCCTGCAACATTTTCGCGGGAGGGGAATCCATTACGATGCGCTTGGCGCGGTCTTTGGCTTCGCCCAGCGCGGAACAGGGCAGCTCCGGACTGAACACCTTGGCGCTGTCCTTGTGCTTCTCCATTGTTCGAACGAAATATTGCATTTTGCCTTACTCACCTCCGGAGCCATGCGTGGCCCTGGCGCGAACAGCGATCTTCCTCCGGATTAGCGTGCCTGCTCCGGCGCGGTATCGCGCGTCCGCTTCTTGCGATTCCTTTTGCGGGCGAGTGCGGCCTTGACCCGCTTCTTTTCACCCGGTTTCAGGTAAAACGAGTGCCGCTTGGTTTCCTTGATGATGTCCTCTTGCAGGACCTTGCGCTTGAAACGACGCAGCGCGCTCTCGAGAGTCTCGCCTTCCTGAACTCGAACTTCCGCCATGGAAACTTACCTTTCTAATGTCGTCAAGGGACGATCCCTGTTCATCAGGGAACGTTCCGCCGCCGCTTCCGCTTCGCCTGGTTCCAACGGGCCAAATCCAAGATCGCTCAGATCTTCTCCGTTGGGATCTTCAGGGCCCGCCTGACGGCGTTCCATACGTTTAGCCAGCTTCTCCTGCTGCTTTTCCTTGCGTGCCTGTTCCTTCTGCCGCTTCTTGAATGATTGAGGTCCGCGACCAGCCATGATTGCTCCTAAAACGGAATATTGCCGCCGGCACGCAAGGATCCGGAGACCCAAACCGTACCGGTCCAGAGTCATCCAGCGGAAGTATTAGTTTGGAGTTCGCCTGTTACCAGCGCGACCCGCGACCGCCACCACCGCCGCCGCCATGACCACCCCGGCCGCCGCCGCCGCCGCCGAATCCACCCCGGCCACCGCCGCCGCCGCGAGGTCCGCCGCCTGCCGGCTTGGGCCGCGCTTCGTTAACGTTCAGGGCCCGTCCGTTCAACTCCGCTCCGTTCAACTGCGCGATCGCGGTATCGGCGTCGCGTTTCTCGGTCATCTCCACGAACGCGAATCCACGGGGCTGGCCCGTGTCGCGATCCGTGACGATGTTCACTCGTTCTACGTTTCCATACGCGGAGAAGGCAGCCAGAAGGTCTTCCTGCGTTGTCTGGTAGCTGAGGTTTCCAACGAAAATGTTAGTCATGGGGTTCCTGGTTTCAAATTAATCGTCTCAGCTGACTGCGCCCGCAACTCTTCCGGGAGAAGAGGAACATGGCGTCCAGACGGCACAAAAGACGATACCAGTATAACACCAAAAGGGCAAATTGCCCTTTTCCCACGGGTGAGCCGCGCCGCGCGTCGATCCTACCGTTTGCGAAAAGCCCGCAGCTTGAACCGCCAGAGCGCTCGTGGGGCGGGGCCATGCTCGCCATCAACTGTTCCCCTTGGCGCTGCATCGGCTCCAGCAGCTCGACTCGATCTTATGCTCGCGCGCTCCAAACGTCAGGAACCATAGGAGATATTTCGGCGAAATACCGAGTATACAAATCCGGGAAGCGCTGCCGAACGTCGGCCCGATGCATAAATGGATTCGGCAAACGGGTAAGGCGGCGCGGCGAACGCGGGGCGCCCAAACCAATTCGTTAGAGGCCTCCGACCGCAAGCGGGTGTCATGGATCGGGACTTCGGTCGGAGCGGTCGGGACAGGCCTTGTCCGGCGATACCCGATCCGCTCATCATCAATTGAGAGGCTTGATCTTCCGGAAATGCGTCGGGTTCCTCGTCGACGCCTATAACTGCAATGGCGCGCGCAAGCGGAACGTAAACACCGATTCCGCCGGAATCGTTATTTCACGCTTCCCCGTCGCAGCAGCGACGCCGGTTCCAGCACCTGCTCCGGCTCCTGCGCCGATGGCCGCACCCGTGCCACCGCCTGCCAACCCGCCGATCAATGCGCCGATTCCAGCGCCGCCCCCGATGATCGAGAAATTGCGCTTCTTATGCGACTTGCTGACTCGTGAATCAAGATTGGTGGTCACTGGAATCATCTGCCCGCGATACTCGATCGCCTCGAGCGTAATACCCAGCACCGCGCGGCCCTGGAGCCTTCCCGACGCATCCGCCGTCGTGACTCGCCCCTGCACGCGTGCGCCACGCGGAATCACTTCCTGGCCGTTCACAACAATGGGCATTTCGAGCATCGCCGTGAACTTGTCCCCTGCCCGATTGCTGCGCGTCGACAAGGACTCGTTGATGCGCGCTTCTATCATTGTCCCCACCGGAACGTCGACCGCCACGCGCGGCGGAGGTGCCGGCGCAGGCTGCGACGCCGATCCGGGCACGGGCTGGGTTGCCGGTCCGCCAGGCACCGGCTGGGTTGCTCCCGAAGGCAGCGTGCCGGGCGACGCGGCAGTGGTCTCCGGATTCCGGCAGCCCGCCAACGTCCCCAACAAAAGGCAAAAGGCAAGTGAATGAACGAATCTCATCTTGCGGGAGATACGTGGGCCGGGCGAATCGTTTCGTTTTACCTGCCAGAAGAGCCAAATCCGCCGGCCCCGCGCGCGGAATCGCCCAGTTCGCCCTCCTCCCAATCGATCGCTTCGTACCGGGCGATCACCAGTTGCGCGATGCGATCGCCCTTTTCGATCACGTAGTCGGCTCGGCCCAGGTTGAACATCACCACCCGAATTTCGCCGCGATACCCCGGGTCGATCGTGCCGAAATTCACAGTGATGTTGTGCTTAAGGCCTAGTCCGCTGCGGGGTCGGACCTGTGCTTCGAATCCCGGCGGAAGTTCGATCGCAAGTCCGGTGGGTACGGCTTGCGCGGCGCCGGGCGAAAGCACCACGCGTTCGACAGATCGCAAATCCATCCCGGCGTCTTCGAGCGGGCCGTGGGCGTAGGCGGGCAGAACTGCGTCCGCGTGCAGTTTTTTGATTCGAATATTCATGGGAAGAAACGGCTATGATACCGTTTCATGGCGGAAAAAACTCCCCGAGTCCTGGCCGTCGCTCCGATGCCGCCCGAGAAAAGCGCGTACGCCCTCGCGCGCTATAGCCGCTCCCCTGATTCCATTCGCAAGTCGGTCGAATGGGTGCGTACCCACGATTCCTCGAAGTTTCTTGAGAGCTTCTATTTCCAGTACGGGCACGCCTCCATTGCCGACTTGGGCCACGTGGTGATGTGCTTCGAGGGCGTCTCCGAGCTGGCCGCGACCGAGATCGAAGACGAGCAGTTGTGGGACGGGCAGGCTCGGTCTTCGCGCTATCAGGATTTTTCGCGATCCGGCTTCGTGACGCCGCCGGATCTGGATGCGGCGGGTGCGGATGCGTATAACGCCGCTGCCCAGCGCCTGCTCGACGCGTATCTCGAAATTCATCGGCGCATGGTCGAGCATCTCTCGGAGAAATTGCCGCGCCCCGAAGACATGAAGCCCGACGTGTACGGGCGCAACATCGCGGCGCGTGCTTTTGACGTCGCGCGCTACGTGCTTTTTTTCGGAATTCCGACCGGCGTGGGCCAGGTCACCAGCATTCGGACTTTGGAGCGCCAGATTCGACGAATGAAGGCCTCCGAGTACGCCGAAGTTCGTGAAGTCGCGCAGGAGCTCGCCGATGCGTGCGCCGCCCCGCCCATTTGCCCTTGGGATGAATCAACTTCTGCCGAACCGCTGGCGCCGACTCTTGCGCGGCACGTCGATCCGGATGAGCACGCCGCGCAATCTCGTCGCGACGTTCAATGCTGGGCGCAGCAGAATGTGCGGCTCGACACCAACGAAGCACCAAAAGCCGTCGAACTGACGCGGCCAACGCATACGCATGCCGAAATCGTCGCCACGCTGCTCTATCCGGCGACGGAGGCGCCGTTCGCGACGCTCTACGATATGGCGACCAGTTGGAATGATGCGCGTCGCAACGAAGTGATCGACGTCGCGCTACAGTCGCGAACCAAAAGGGATGACCTGCTCCGCGAATTTCGCGGCGGGATGTTCGCCTTCGACATGGTGATGGATATCGGCGCATATCGCGATATGCATCGGCATCGCCGCTGCCAGCAGTTTCGCCAGGCGTACACTGGACGGCTCGGCTACGACACGCCTGCGTCGCTGATCGACGCTGGATTGCGCGATTCCTACGATGCCGCAATGGCGGGGACGTTCGACACAATCGCCCGGCTGCCGCGCCCCGCGTCCGATTACCTGCTGCCCTTCGGCGCGCGCTCGCGATTCCTGTTCAAGATGGATTTCGCCGAGGCGGAGTACATCGCGCGCTTGCGCAGCGGCGTGAAGGGACACTTCAGTTATCGACAAGTGGCGTGGGAGATGAAGCAGGCGATGGAAAAGCTGGAGCCTGAGCTTGGTCGGCTGATGGAAGCGACGCCTCCCTGGATCGAGGATCCATTAAAGAGATAGTCGGAAGATCCACTGAAGCGATAAGAGGTGATGCATGCTCGATGTTCTTGCCGTAATAACGCTGCTGGCCCAGCAGCCCGACTACGCCTTCTTTAAGGAGCGTGTCGAGCCGATCTTTCTCGCCAAGCGCTCTGGCCATGCACGCTGCGTCAGCTGTCACGAGCACCGCGTTCCGCCGCTCGTACCGCTCGCGCCTGGCGCCACAGGCTGGACCGAAGAGCAATCGCGCAAGAACTTCGCTGCGTGGAAACTCTTCGTTACGCCCGGCGATCCGTTGAAGAGCCGAATGCTGACCTATCCTCTGGCTGCCGCAGCCGGTGGCGACCGGTTCCATCCCGGAGGGAAACATTGGAAATCGCAGAGCGACCCCGAGTGGCAGACGCTGGCAGCGTGGGTGCGCGGCGACACATTGTCATCCGGCGGTGCGACGGCGGGAGGCGTGGTCCGCGTTCTGCAATCCAATTCCGCGGGCGACGACATCCATGTGATCGATCCCGCCACCAACCAGATCGTCGGCAAGATCGAGGGTATCGAGGTGCCGCATGGCCTGGTCATCGCGCCCGACGGGCGACGAGTTTACGTCACCAACGAATCGTTGCGCACTCTGGACGTGGTGGACGCGAAAACCCTCAAGGTCGGCAAGCGGATTCCGCTGACCGGGCGGCCCAACAATGTCGACGTGTCGAAGGACGGCGCGCGTGTGTACGTCGGGATTGTGGATGCGCCGGGCGCGGTGGACGTGATCGACGTGGCGTCCATGACCAACATCAAAAGCGTCGGCGTCAAAGGCGGGATCCACAACGTGTACCTTACTCCGGACGGCAAGTTCGCGGTGGCCGGGTCGATTCCCGGAAAAACCATCAACGTGATCGATACTTCCAGCAACACGCTGGCGTGGACGCTGGAAATGAGCGCGGGAATCCGCCCCATGGCGTTCACGCGCAATGCGGACGGATCGACCAAGGAGATCGTCGTGCAGCTTTCGGATTTCCACGGATTGGCGCTGGTAGATTTCGCGTCGCGTAAGGAAATTCGCCGCATCACGCTGCCCGATCCGCCCGGCGTTCATAAGGAAACTGAGGGATTGCAGGGGTCGCCGTCGCATGGCCTCGCGATCACGCCTGATGGGAAAATGCTGTGGGCGACGAGCAAGCATTACGAATACGTCGCTGCCTATTCGCTGCCCGATTTCAAGCTGCTGAAAACTGTGACGGTCGGGCTGCACCCCGACTGGCTCACGATTCCGCCCGACGGGAAGAGTCTGTATGTGGCGGTCGCGGGCGAGGATATGACGGTGGTGGTCGACATCCAGAGCATGCGGGTGGTGAAGAAGATTCCGGTCGGATCGGTCCCGAAGCGGGTGGTCAGCGGTATGCTGCGCGGAGAATAACAAAGCGTTTTGCCACGAATAAACACGAATGGACACCAATACGTGACTGAACCAAGTGAGAAACCGGAACCAGACCACGCCGATCGACGCGATCGATGAACCCTCGCCCGGGTGAAACCTAGACGCGCGGGTGCACAAAACGGTCTTATCCGTGTTCATTCGTGTTCATTCGTGGCCAAAGTCGTTTGCTCAAAACTCCCGGGAACCCCGCCCCCCAACCCGGTGTCTATAATGGTGACGGAAGTACAGGTGGCAGACACCACGGTTGGCTTCGATTTCGTAGCCACGCACGGCGCGCGCGAAGAGTGGGCGCTCGTGGAAGGACTCCGCACAGGCGAAGAAAATGCGTATGACACGCTGATTCAACGCTATGAGCAGCCGGTTTTTAACCTGATCTGCCGCCTGATGGACGATCCCTCGGAGGGGTCCGACGTCGTCCAGGAAGTCTTCCTCAAGGTCTTTCGAAAGATCGGGACCTTTCGCGGAGACAGTTCGCTCAAGACCTGGATCTACCGCATCGCCGTGAACGAGGCGCGGAATCACCGGCGCTGGTTCGGGCGGCACAAGCGGCAGGAGGTGGGTCTGGAGGGGCCAGATGACGCCCGCGGGTATAGCGACTGGCTGCCCGATCCTGGCCGGTCGCCGTTTGAGGTGACGCTGGACCACGAAACAGCGACCCTGATCGAACAGGCGCTGGCTCGTGTGAACCCGACATTCCGCGATGCGCTGGTGCTGCGCGAGATCGAGGGCATGAGTTACGAGGAGATTGCCGGGGTTCTGGGCATCTCGCTGGGCACGGTAAAGTCGCGAATCCTGCGCGGGCGGGAGTCGCTGCGAAAACAACTTGCCGGCCGGTTGGAGCCGGCAGGAGCTCAATGGGAAGCGGCCTTTGAAGAAAGCCGCTTGAAGGAAGCCGTATGAAGAAGGTGCATTCGAATTTGCCGAGTGACCATGTTGTGAACACCGCCTTGCGGCGCCTGCCGCGGAGAACGCCGCCGGCGAGCCTGTCAGCATCGCTGCGTGTGATGGCCTCCCGCGAGCGCGCCCGGCGCGCAAATCGCCAAGGTTTTTCGGCTACGTTCTCTGTATGGCGCGACCGCACCCGCTTGTTCGCGCATAACTTGATGCGTCCGCTGGCGTTGCCCGCGGCGGGTGGACTGCTTTCCGCAGTCACGCTGTTCGGCCTGTGGCTGGTACCGACCTATCCGCTGCGCGGCAATCCATCGTTCGACGTGCCCACCGGGCTCAGCACGGATCCGGTATTGAAGGGCACCACGGCGCTCGGATCCGCCGGAGAAGAAGTGGTGGTGGATGTGACCGTCGACGGGCAGGGACGCATGATCGATTACGTCGTGGTCACGGGCGCCCGCACGCTGAAGAACGACGCGCTGCGGCGCAGTCTCGAAACCACGCTGCTCTTCACCGAATTCGATCCCGCCACCAACTTCGGCCGTCCCATGAACGGCAAGGTGCGGCTGGTCCTGCGCAGCAGCAGCGTCGACGTCAAAGGTTAGGTCGCTCACCGAGTGGGCCGCCGCCTGGGGCAGCACTTCCTCGCACGGAAATCCATCCTCGATCGGATCGCCAAGACGGCGTGTGGCGATCCCGCGAGCGGAGATCGCATTCCGACCGTCATCGAAATCGGACCAGGCAAAGGCGCTCTGACCGAGTCGCTGCTCGAGTGCGCCGAGCGCGTAATCGCAATCGAAGTCGATACGTACCTGGTCCACTACTTACGACAGAAGTTTCGCGAGCCGGTGGAACAGGGCCGCCTGTTACTCATCGAAGGCGACATTCTCAAAACCGACCTATCGCAATGGGGTCGCGTCCCCATCGTCGGCAATCTTCCTTACTACATCACTTCGCCGATTCTCG
>DASYPO010000453.1:0-3255 GCA_036006545.1 Bryobacteraceae bacterium | reverse complement strand
CATCGTTTCGACATCGCCCACGCTGGCCGCAAGGCTCAACGCGGTGTCGTGGCGCTTCTCGTCCTTCGCATTGACGTCCGCGCCCTTCGCCAGTATCAGCGCAACCAGCGCCGAGCTTCCGTAACGCGAGGATGCCACCATCAGCGGCGTGCGTCCCTGTTTTGAGCGGGTGTTTACGTTCGCGCCGTGTTCGATCAGCAACCTGGCCTTTTCCGGATCGCGAGCCGCCCACAAGAGCGCGGTTGCATCGAATGCATTCCGCGCGTTCACGTCCGCCCCGGCTTTGAGCAGCAGCTTGAGCGTCTCAATGTTTCCGAAAGCCGCCGCGTGCATCAACGGCGTGGCGCCACGCCCGTCGCGCACTTCGATTTCAGCCTTGGTCAGGTGCGCCTTTACGAAGGCCAGATCACCGTTGCGAATGGCTTGAAAGAGAAGGGAGCCTTGCTCAACCGGCTCACCTCGAAGCACGGACGCGATCAGGACCGCGAACAAGACTGTTGTGCGTCGCACGGCAGCACCTCCCCACCATGATAGTTGGAAGGCGAAACGATCGCCTCGGCCGACCCGGTTGTTCTACAGCCCCAGCCGAGTCCTCGGCGCTCCCAGCAACTGCGGCATCAGCCTCGCCGACGCTGGTTTCGTCATCGCGCCTTCCTTCAGCGCGAACAACTGATTCCGATTCGCGATAAACAACACCCCATTCGCAGGTACTGGCGTCGAGTACACCGAACTCCCCATGTTGATCTCGGCGATCAGCTTCTTGGTCCGCCCGGTTTGCAGGATCGCGATGTCGCCATCCTCGTCGCCCAGGAAAACCTTGTCGCCAATGATCATGGGCGAGCCCCATACCGCCGCCAGCGAGTCGTACTGCCAAACTTCCTTCCCCGTCGCCGCGTCGATGCAATGTAGGAAGCCGCTGAAATCGGAATAATATAGCAAGCCGTCCTTCAGCGCGCCGGTCGATACACTACGCCGGATATCGCCGAAATGCCAGATGCGACCGCTCTCGGTAATGTCCCCGCGCTTGGTCGGATCGATCGCGTACAAATGCCCCACGCCCTCGCCGTGCTCCGGATCCTGGCCGTTGGCAATATACACTTTCCCCTGGTAAATAATCGGCGTCGAAATCACTTCGTTGCGCGTTCGCGGCCACACCGAATCTTTCGGATTCATGTCGAACCACCACAGTCGCTTGCCGGTCTTAGCGTCGTAGCCGCGTACCCAACCATCGCCCTGCCCGATCACCACCTGCACCACACCGCCGATCTCGCCCACCGCCGGGCTGGACCATTGACCGTGCAGAATCCGATCCTCCACCGGATTGTCTTCCCACACAAGCTTGCCGGTCTTCTTGTTGACCGCGATGATTGCCGGAGCTTTTGGCGACGGGACGTGCACGTGGCTCTCGTCCTGCCCGTTCGATGTCGAGATGAACAACAAATCGCCGAAGCTCACCGGCGACGAGTTCGACATATTGTGCGGCTGGCTCCCGACCTCTTCCATCATGTCGAAGCGCCAATTCACCTTCGCCTTTTTCCCGTCGCCCTTCACATCCAGCGAAACCACTTCGCAGCGATTGGTGACGTAATACAGCGTGTCACCTTCGACCAATGGCGACGAGCACACGCCTTGGAAGGGCCAGTCGTTCGCACGGCCTGCGGGCAGCTTCGCGTTGGCTTCCTGCCACAGAAATTCGCCGTCCGATTCGCGGAAGGCCATCAATACGCCGCGATCGCCTGGAGCGGCCGGATCGCGTACCAGTTCATTGTTGGTGCCGATAAACACGCGCCCGCCTGCGATCACCGGATTCCCGTAGGTCTGCGACCCGAGCGCCGCCACCCACTTCACGTTCTTGCCGGTCTTAACGTCCCAGCTCGTGACGACTTTCTGGTTAGAGACCATGTTCCGGTCCGGCGTTCCGCCCCACATCGGCCAATCGCCCACTCCGGGGTCCGATGCCTGCGCTAAGAAGAATGCGGCTGTAACTAAGAGCGCCGCCGTTATGATCGCTTTCATTCTGATTTCTGTCTCCTGACTTCTGACTTCTTCTTCCCTGGCCGCTGGCGTCTGGCCCCTGGCCCCTTCTTCACTATCCGCTGTCCGCTAGTTGGCGGTTACTTTAAGGTTATCCAGATACGCCCCGAACTGCGCATCCAGAAATACGCCCGGCGACCCCTGCCGATGACCGATCTTGTCCACCTTCTCGATCATCCAGTTCGCCGGCTCCGGATCGCCCGTGGCCCACGCTTTGCCGCGCGCCCGCACAGATCCATCCGGCAAATTCTCGACCCGCAGCTTCAGGTGATACCACTTGTCCTGCACCCATTCGAACGGCACCGTGACCGACCGCTCAATCTCCGGCTCCCACGGCTCGATCTTCAACTTCTGCGTGTTCCCGTAGAGGACCAGCGAATAGCGTTGTGCCGTCAGTCCGATATCGCCCATCTGCCGGCGCCGCATATTGACCCGCACATCGCCTTCGTAAGTGTAGTCGTGCCATTCAACTGGCCCGAAAAACATGCGGATTCGCTTGAATAGTGTTTCGTCGGGGGGTTTCTGCAAAACCTTGTGGCCATCCAGCTCCGTAACCACGAATTTCCCGGCGATCGCGTTCACCCAGCCCGGCGGCGACGAATTCACTGCATACGATTCGAATGATTCCGAAATCGGCAGGTTGGGAATCACTCGCGCCCGCGCCTCGCCCGAAATTCCGCCGACCGTCGCCTTAATCGTTCCTCCCTGGAAACTCGCGTCATTACCGACTGTTAGCGTCCCGTCGCTAACCGCTCCCTTTAAGCCTGCGAGCGACCACTCGGCTTTCTCCTCGCGCAGGAACCGACCCTTGTCGTCGTACAATCGCGCGTGAAGTTTCACCGCCTGGCCCGGCTTCAGCACCAATTCGGTCGGCGTCACTTGCACCCATGCAGGCGATCCTTCGCCCTTCTCGACCGGATCATCCACCGCGAATCCCGTCGGCGCCGTTGCCCTCTTCGACCCGATCGCGTACAGCGCGTCGCTCGAGACAAAAAAGACCCGTCCGCGTGAGATCGCCGCGCCCGCCAGAATCTGCTCCGGTGTCCCTTGCGATCCACCAGCGCTCTCCTTGCTCTCCGGCATTTCAACTTCACTTAACACTTCACATCGATCGTTGTGCGGCTTAAGGATAAAGAACTTACCGGTTTCCGTACCAACGTAGATCTTCCCATCCGCCAACACCGGAGGTGCCTTTTGCACGGTCCCTAACTGCTGCTTCCA
>DASYPO010000452.1:0-11126 GCA_036006545.1 Bryobacteraceae bacterium | reverse complement strand
TCCGCCCAGCTTTTCGGATCGGACCCGCAGATTATGGCCGACGCCGCGCGCTATTGCCAGGACCTGGGATTCGATATCGTCGACATCAACTTCGGCTGTCCCGTGAAGAAAGTGGTGACCTGCAATGGCGGTTCGGGGCTGCTGCGCGATCTCCCGTTGGTCGAAAGCATTCTGAAGGCGACGCGCGCCGCGATTTCGATTCCGCTGACGATGAAGTTTCGCGCCGGTTGGAATGATCGCGAATTGGTCGCGGTGAAGATGGCGAAGCTAGCCGAGGATTGCGGTCTGCAGGCCATCGCGCTACACCCACGGACGCGCGAGCAGGGTTACGCAGGACGCGCCGATTGGACCCGCATCGCCGAAGTTAAGGCCGCCGTGAAGATCCCCGTGATCGGCAATGGCGACGTGCTCACGCCTGAAGACGCCGTGCGCATGGTTGAGGAAACCAAGTGCGACGCGGTGATGATCGGCCGCGCGGCGTCATCCAACCCGTGGATCTTTCGCCAGATTCAGGATTACCTGGCGACCGGACATTACAGCTCGCCCACCGAACATCAGCGCTACGAAATCATGCGTTACTACTTCACCATGCTGTGCGAGCATGGCGCGTCCGACGCGGTCGGCAAAATGAAACAATTCGCGACCTACTTCACGCACGGGGTGCGCAACGGCGCGCAACTCCGCGCGGAGATTTACAAGTTGACGCAAGCGCCCCAGATTCTGGACATGGTCGACGCGTTCTTCGAGCGCGAGCTCGCGGCCTGACGCGTGAAAAAAGTCCAGCTCATCACCGATGGCGCATGCATCGGCAACCCCGGCCCCGGCGGTTGGGCATACATTTTGCGTCACGGCGAACATAAGCGCGAAGCGTTCGGATCGGAGCCGCAAACCACCAACAATCGCATGGAGCTGACTGCGGCGATCAAAGGCCTCGGGGCGCTTAAACTCGCGTGCGACGTCGAAGTCGTCACCGATTCCGAGTACGTCAAGAACGGCATCACCACCTGGATCCACGGATGGAAGCGCAACGGATGGAAGACCGCGTCGAAAAAGCCGGTGGTCAATCAGGATCTTTGGATGGAGTTGGACGACGCAGCGTCGTATCACAAGATCACGTGGTCGTGGACCAAGGGTCACGCCGATCACGAGGACAATAATCGCTGCGACGAGCTGGCGACGCGTGCCGCACGCGAGCAGTTGTAAACGCCCGGTTGTAGTTTTCCTTCACACTGTGCCGCCGCGCGCCCGCTGCAATTCTCGTTTTCCGCTGATTCTATTCGACACGAAACGTGGCACACCGCGTGCAGTATTTTTAGCATGCGTAGACCTGCCGCGTTGTACTCTCTGACCATCCATGCGCTCGGCATCGCGTTCCTTTTCCTGCTTGCGGTCCAACCCGGCTTGGTGCCCATGTTGAAACCGCCGCCTCGAGTGATTCCGCTCACCGCGCCGCGCACCACTTTCAAGAGCGATGCTGGGGGCGGCGGACGCGCGCTGCTCCGCGCCTCGCACGGCGATCCACCACCGAAGCCGGTGCGCAAAATCTGGATTCCCCCGACCATGGTGATTCCCGATAATCCAAAGCTGGTGATCCTGCAGGCCGCTCTGGACGCTCCGGATATTCAGGTACAGCCGCTGCTAATCGGCGATCCGAATTCGACGCTTTTCGGTAACTCTCCAGGGCTCGGACCAAAGAGCGGTATTGGCGATCACGACGGAGACCGTGGGATTGGTCCGAACTCCGGCAACAAACCCGGCGTCGGCGGACCTCCCGGCGCGAGCACTGCGCGACCGCGGCTCTCGCGGCACCCGGAGCTTATCTACAAGGAAGAGCCCGAATATTCGGAGGAGGCTCGTAAGGTGCGTTTTCAGGGCACCGTGAAGTTGCTGATCGAAGTAGATACCAACGGACGCGCGACCAACATTCGCGTGACGCAGAGCGTCGGCCTGGGCTTGGATGAAAGGGCGATCGCCGCTGTACAGCGTTGGCGATTCCGCCCGGCCCTATCGGGCGACAAACCGGTGGTCGCTCCGGCCGTCGTCGAGGTCGGCTTCCACTTGCTTTAATCGTTGCTACAGTCCGCTGTCCGCTGTCCGCTGTCCCCTGCTACATTAGTAGCCATGATGTTTAAAACATTTCTATGCGCTTCTGTTTTGGCCATCTCCGCCTTCGGCGCCGAGATCCCCTTCTTCGGGGCCGGCGTCAAGCTCGGAGCGCCCTTGATTGACGCCTTTAATGTTTCGTCTAATCCGACCTTTGCGACGGTGAGTGCCTCGTCCAGCCATTTCACGGTGGGCCCGTATGTGGAAATCCGGCTGCCCTTCGGGTTGGGTCTGGAAATGGACTTCCTGCACCGCGGCCTTGAATACCGCAACGCCGGCACCAGGCTGGGCAGCTCAAACTGGGAGTTCCCGGTGCTCGCGAAATATCGGCTCTTCCGCGGCCCCATCCGTCCCTTCGTCGACGGCGGGCTCTCCTTCAGCAAGCTCAGCGACGTGCAAAAGGTCAACTCCTTCGCGGCGGTTCAGCATTCGAACACTTACGGAATCGTGCTGGGTGGCGGCATCGAAATCAAAACGCCGGCAGTCCGATTCACTCCGGAGATCCGCTACACCGGCTACACATTCTTGACCTTCGACAGCCTGCTGCGGACCAATCGAAATCAGGCAACGTTTTTGGTCGGTATCGGATTTTGATCGCTTCCGCCGATAGAACGACCAGTCATGAAGTTCTGGATATCGGCGCTCTTAGTTATTCCCGCAATGCTGGGCGACGATTGGCCCGCGCCACAGATCCGCGAGGTGTTCAGCCAGTCTCGTGAGTTTTTCGTCCGGGTCAATCCTGGCTCAAGCATCGGGGACACCGTCGGATTCGGCAACTCGCCCAAAGGCCCGTACGCGAACGCGGAATTCTATCGCCGCCAGCCCGACCGCTCGTATCGATTGACCGCCACAGTACTGCTGCAGAATCCAGTCGCGCCGGTCGAGTTCTTCGTTACCAATGGCGGAATGCTGATTACCCTCGACAACTGGCACAACAACGGCTACGGAAAAGTTGTGGTGTTCTATGGGCCCAACGGCGATCCGATCCGCAGCTATACCCTCGCCGACCTTTTCAGCCCAGACGAAATCCGAGCCTTCTCACACAGCGTCTCGTCAATCGCGTGGCGTCAATCCCTCAAAGCCTACGTTCGCTCCGGCGACGAAACTTTCTATATCACCGGCAACCAGCCCGGCGCGGGATTCGTTTTCGAAGTGAATTCCGGCGCGTACCAGTATTGCGAGCACCGGGCAGAGAATTTCCTCTGCCGCGATTCGAACACTAATCGCAAATGGAAGGCGTATCGCGAGCCTGCGGCGAAGTAACTAACGAACCTTACCCATCCACGCGTTGAGAAACGACTCGACCGTCGATTGCGGCAAGTCCAGATACAGTTTCACGCGATGCCCCTCCTGCGTCACACGGATACTGTCGTAGGCTTGCATTAATTCCGGCTGGTTCGAAGGAGTGTTCAATCGTCCTAATCCCACCAGCGCTTTCAAAGCCGCCTGCACTTGCTGCGCCTCGTCGTCTTTCGCGCACACGCCCGACGCGACGCTTTTCAATCCGCTGCGAAAATCGAAATACACGGTCGCGCTCTGAATTGATTCGATAAGTTTGTTTAAACTCGCGGCGGTGCTGTGCGGATCCACCGGAAGACGCACCGCGCCTCCCGTGTACGCCGCCCAAAACTGACTGTCCTGCGGGATTTCCTTGATCGCCGCCGCCAGCGCCGCGGGCGGGCCGTTGGAACTCGCGCGCTTGTCGACAAATTCCTTCAGGTCCGCCATGGACGCGACCGCAGCCGTGCTCGAACTGACGAACAGCACCGCGGCCTGGTCCGTCCCAATGAGGTTGTATCCCTTGTAGCCGATCCGTTGTCCGCCCTCCTGCTCCAGGCGCGGCTCCATTTCGTTCGCGAACTTTCCGCGACCCAGCAGCACGCCCGATTTTCCGTTAGAGACGAACAGCAGCTCCCACAAATCTTTTTGCGGATCGAGCCCCGTGCGACGCGCAAACTCGTCGATCGCCGCGAACTTCCGGTTGAGCAAATACTTCTTGTAGACCGTGGTTTCGCGCAACGCCTCGATGCGCGTGCCCGCCAGCAGCACCGTATCCGACGGGACCAGCGTGAGTAGCGACGCGTCGATCTTTACGCCGCTCTGAGAGCTTCGCGAGCAGCTGGTCAGCGCGAGCAGGACGACAAACAAGAGTACAGAACGGAGGCGATTCACTCCCCCTACGGTACAACGAACGGCGGGCGCTTGATCTCCGCCACGCAACTCGCGTCCACGTCTTTAGCCGATCCGCGCGCCACGAAATCTGCGGCGATTTTGTCGAGACAATCCGATTGCGTGCCGTGCGTTCCTCCGCGAATCACGACGTGGCGGCTGTTGGGAAGATGCCGCGCAGCCAGCTCGGCGGATGCGGCGGGCGTGGCCGGATCCTCATCGCCCGAAATCAGCAGCACCGGCTTGTCCGACTTCACTGGCTCCAGGAACCTCGCGGGCACCTCCGCTTTCGGCCACACCGAGCATGCCTGCCGGAATGACGCGACGTTCGAGCCGCCCATATAAGTTCCTCTGGTTTCGCGCGCTACCTCCTCGTCGGTGATGAACGCGACGTCTTCCGAGCACAGCACCGAAAGCGACATGCCCCGCGCGATTCCCCGCTCCAGTTGCGAGACGATCTGGTAGGACAGCGCGCCGAGCGGCTTGAAATCTCCGGAGCTCGCTTGGTGAATCAGGCGTGGCATCATCGCCACGATCGACGGCGTGTACAGCATGGGCCGCAACATGTCGAGCAATCCTTCACGGGTGATCGTCCAGTCCATCGCCTGAGCGGCCATTGGCGGCTCAACTTTGTACGTGAACGGTTCTTTCGCCAGGTGGTCCAGCAGGGCCTCGAATTCCTCTTTCAATTTCGGATAGGCCGCGCGGCACTTGAAATCCGCCGCGCAATCGGCGAACAAATGTCCCAGCGCGTCCTGCACCGTGCGCGCGAACGGCAGCGGCAGCTTGTATCCCGGCGGCGCGACGCCCTTGATGATCACGGTGCGTACGCGATCGCCGTGGCGGCGCATATATTCGAGAGCAGCGCGAGTTCCATACGATCCACCCAGCAGGTTGATCTGCTGATATCCCAACGCAGCGCGCACCTCGTCCAGATCGTCCATGGCGATCGACGTGGTGTACTGCTTCAGGTCGGCGATCTTTTGCAATTCCTCGCGGCACGGAATTAGTTGCTGCGCGGTGGGCAGGCGCGAGGTGCTCTGCGTCGACGCGCATCCCAGCCGGTTCGATCCACCGGTGCCGCGTTGGTCCAACATTACTACGTCACGTTTCTCGCCGAACGATTTGACGTATCCGGTCTGAGCGAACGCTTCGATCGAGCCCTGCCCCGGTCCGCCCGCGATCAAGAACACGGGATCGGGCTCGGGCCGCTCAGCTTTCGCAGGGGCTACCAGGAACGCGAGCTTGATCTTGCGCCCGGTCCGCGTTGCGCGATTCTCGAACACTTCGAATGACCCGCACATGCCCTCCACGCGATCATTGGCCACGCGGCACGGCGTGAGCGGCAGACCCCACTTGCGCGCGGTCGCCGGCGGAGGCGAGCCGGGGCGAAAGAGATCCAGCGGAATTTCCTGTCCCTGCGACCACTTGCCTTTCAGACTGCGGCCGTCGAAGTCCCCGTCCCAAGTCGCGCCCGCGCTTTTCACTACTAGATGCAGTTTGGTGCCGTCCAACTTGATCTCGTCAAACTCGACCGCGCCGGGGCCTTGATCGGGACTCCGCAGAATTCCCTTCCAGGTGCCGTTCGGTTCTTCGGCAAACTCGAATATGACGCGCATTTGTCCGGCGAGCGATCCGTCCCAGCGGCCCTTGAGACTCGGCGAAGGTTTTTCCGACGCCACCGCCGCAGTGCGTAGGGTGGCAAAGCCCTCGCGCTGGAATCCGGTGTTCTCGAGCGGATTGTGTGCCAGCAGCAGCTTGCCTTGCGCGTCCAAATACAACACCAAGTCCTCGCCCGACGTGCGCAACAAGTAGCGCTGCATCGAATCTTTCGCTTCGAGTTTTTCAATGGTCGCTTCGAACGGCGTGCCCGGCAAGCTCAGCAAAGAAACGGTTTGACGACCTCCCCTCGATGGATCGTAAGCGCGGACGATCAGCGCGAGCAGCGCCGGCGGTCCATAGAGGATCGCGCCAGGTTTGGTCGCCACCGCTTCGCCGTCCAGCGTGACTTTGTCTCCGTCGCGCCGCACCCGCATGGCCCTGTTGGGAGTCGAAACCTCGATTTCTTTCCAGCGGCCTTGCGCGTCGGGGATGATGCGGATGTCGCGCGTGATGCGCGTCTTCAAATGATTTTCGAAGGAGCCGTCCGGTTTCCAGTCAAACGTAATCGGACCCTGATCCTGACCCAACACGTAGCGCACGAAGGTGCCCTTGTCAGTAACACCAGCCAGACTGTAAGGTTCGGGCGTGGCCGCTCGCGCGCTCACGGTACCCAGGATCACGCCGATCATCAGGTAGCCGGCATACATCAAAGCGCGTGGATTTCCGAAGTTCAGCGCCCAGCCGCGCGTCCGCCGCACAAACATGGCGGGCAATTCGGGCCGATAAATAATCGCGTGCTGCACGCTGTTATCCGGCGTCGCCCGGTGCAGCTTCACAGGTCGCACTTCGGTCGAGAGGCGAGCCACGCGACGCATGTCCCGCATGGTTCCGATCGCGTACGCGATCAGATATCCGATACCCAGCGTGGCCGACGCCCAACGCAACGCGTCTTCGCCGCGAAAAGTTCCGATCACCAGCATCACCAGAAAAAGGCCGCCGAATCCGCGCAACCAGTCGCAGGCACGCATGAAGAACATGCGCTGCGCCTGACGCAATCGATGATACGGTTCGGCTTGATCGGCCGGCAGCGGCGAGCGCCACGCGACCAGGCTGCTCTTGATCAGCAGCAGTCCAATCTGCACGTAGCAGACCAGGATTACGGGATACAGGTGCGTGGTGAAACCGTCGTGCCAGATCAACGCCGCAATGGACGCTACCGTAACCAGCAACAGCGTTCCTTCGAGCGCAGGATGCGTGTATTGCTTCAGCTCGCGCGATTCTAGAGGCAGCGCGACTTTGGGCGGCGGACCGCCAGCGATCGTGAAGGGAGCGGCCCGTTTCCACGCGTACCGCAAAGCCATCGCCTGAACGGTTAGACCGACCACCTGCCCGCCCAATAGCAGCCACGTAATGTTCTCAAGCAGCCGGTGTGTAACGATCAGCGCAACCAGCGCGAGCAGTTCCAGCAAGTACGGCAGCAACAGGAAACGCCGGTATTCTGCCAATATCCTCCCCCCGGCTCCCTCATAGAATCCTTCCTCGACGCGCTTGCCGAGAAAATATTCGCGTCCGTGTAGCAGCGGCATGCGCCACCGCCCGCGCAGCAGGTGCAGCCGCAATAGAAGCAGTCCAGCGTAAATCGCCATTTGAAAAAACTCGCGTGTCTGTAGGGTCATGCCCTTGCTCCGATCCACAAAGCCAGGGCCGCCAGCCCCATGCCGTACGCTAAAAATAAATAAGCTCGAGGATTCGCGAGATTGAGCGCGGATCCGTGCGCCGCTCGTACCAGCACCTGGGGATGGTCCGGGCTCCAGCACGCGAACCAAAGAACGAAGCGCCGCGACTCAGGCCCTCTGGTATTCACCGACGCCGTGAACCCCACCAGCGGATTCTCCATCGGCAGCGGCGGGCGCGGCTTCAGTCGTGGCTGACCCTTCAGGGTCTTGGCGACCTCGATAAGCCTTCGCTGGCCGCGTTCAAAACTCACGCACATCAGCACCGCATACACCGCCAGTGGAACGACCTTGATAAAGCTGTGCCATCCAGGTTCCAGCGAGCCGTTAGGCAGTGCAGCTTCCAACGAAAACACCAACGCCCCCAGCACCAGCAGACCCCGCATCCAGTCGCAGGCGGCCAGCCAGTTACGGCGCACCATTTCTTGCCAATCGAAAAACTTCGCCGCATTCTCAGCCGGAATCTGCGTGATTCGCGCTTCCGCTACTACGCGGCGCACCAGCTCGGCGCCCAACGCAAGATACAGAAATGCGATTGGCGGCGCCCACAGCTCGAATCGATCCACAGCCGCGCCGCCCTCCCACTGTGAATAAGCCAGGAACGCGATCGCCGCGAATACTGCCACGCCGAGGGCCCATTCGGTCAAACGGTTTCTTTGCGCGCGCTGGGCTGGACTCAGGAGCGGTGCCGCCACCGCGCTTACTGACTCGGTCACCAGCGATTCGCGGTCCCAGACCCGAGGTGCGAAGCGCTTCGCGACGCGGATCTGATACAGGGAGATTAGTACGACGTAAATAAGAAAACACCAGGTCAAACTCATCTCGGCTTCCTCAACAATCCGGCAAGTTCGCCGGTCACCATGGTCATGATCTTTTGCAGCGGCACACCCGCCAACACCAGTTCCGTCAGCGCCGCGCGCAGTGGCCGCCGTAGATGCTCGTCGGAATTGCCGTTGCCCTCCGCGGGACGCGTAGTCGACGATGAAACCATCGCGCCCGATCCGTGCTTCACCGTGATCAAGCCCTCCTCCTGAAGTTCGCGATACGACGCAGCGATTGTGTTCAGGTTTACGCCCAGGTCCGCCGCCAATTGCCGTACGGGCGGTAGCTGCGCGCCTTCCGCCAGCTCGCGGCGCGCGATCAACGACTTGATTCCATCGGCTACCTGCCGGTAGATGGGCGTTTTGTCGTCCGGATCAATCGTCAAAAACATCGTGTCTAGTGTATGTATACTCCATACACTTCAAGGTTGTCAAGACAAAACTTTGCCGTGATAGAGTCTCGGTATGACACCCGAACAAGCCATTTTTCTCAAGAACGTTTATCTCGGCCAGATCGAGCACGAATCCAAGACCACTCGCCGCGTGCTCGGCTCAGTACCCGCCGAAAAGTGCAGCTACAAGCCGGATCCGAAATCCATGGGCTCATTGGAACTGGCGTGGCACATTGCGTCCGCTGAGTGCTTTTTCCTGAACGGCGTGGCCAAGGGCGAATTCGCGCGCGGCGAAGGCGGCGCGGGCGTGCCGGAGAATATCAAGAGCTGCGCGGACGTTATCAAGTGGTACGAAGAGAACTTTCCGAAGGCAGTCGCAGCCGTATCGGCAATGAGCGGCGACAAGCTGGCAGCGCCGATCAATTTCTTCGGGATGTTCGAATTTCCGGCGGTGGAATTCTTATCGCTAAACCTGCGCCACGGGATTCATCATCGCGGCCAACTTTCGGCGTACCTGCGTCCCATGGGCGCGAAGGTTCCCGGTATTTACGGCCCCAGCGGCGACGAACCGATCAAGGCTCCGGCCAGCGCTTAGCCAACGTAACTATGACGCAGGCGATCTTTTTCTTAACCCGCACGCGGGGTCGCCTGCGTTCATTCCCCTCCAGTCGCCTGCCTTACTTCCCTGCCGCGACCTCAACCGCGCGCATCACGCGCAGTACATTGCCGCTGTAGATTTTCGTGATCTCAGCGGCAGTGTAGCCTTTCTCCAGCAGCGCCCGCGTGAGATTCGGATACTTCGACACATCGTCGAGCCCATCCGGAGTGCAGCCGACTCCGTCGAAATCCCCGCCAATGCCGACGTGATCGATCCCGGCGATTTTCTTCACGTGATCGATATGCGCCACCACGTCGGCCAGCGTGGCGCGCACCTCGCGGATACCCATTTCGTCGCGGATCTTGCGGATCACATCCTGGCGCTGCTCGGGCGTGAGATTCTTACCCTCGGTCTCCTTCTCGACGCGCGCCTGAAACGCCGGATTGGCCCCGCGCCCACCGCGACGTCCCGCTCCGGAGGCATCCGCTGCTGCCTGCGAAAGGAATCCGCAACTGAAGTTGATCTGAATCACACCGCCTTTCTTCGCCAGCGCCTGGATCATTTCATCCGTCATGTTGCGCGGAACATCGCATAGCGCGCGACACGACGAATGCGACGAAAAGATCGGCGCCTTGCTGACCTCGAGCGCGTCGTAGAACGTTTTATCGGCAACGTGTGCGATATCCACCATCATGCCCAGCCGATTCATCTCGCGCACCACGTCCTTACCGAATTCGGTGAGCCCGTTGTGATGCTTCACGTTCTCGCGCGTGACGTCGCCCGACGAATCCGCCCAATTATTGGTGTTGCTGTGTGTGAGCGTCATGTAGCGGACCCCCAGCAGATAGTAATCGCGCAGCAGCCTCAGGCTGTCTTCGATCGCATGTCCTCCCTCGATCCCCATCAGCGCGGCGATCTTACCGTTTTGTCGAGCTGCCAGAATCTCCTTCACGGAAGTCGCGTACTGAAAGGTTGCAGGATATTTGCCGATGATGTCGTGCCGCACCGTGTCGATCATCTGCAGCGTGCGATTCGCCGCGCGATTCCCTTCCACGTAATTCGCCGCGACGTAAACCGCGAAGAACTGCCCGCCCATGCCGCCCTCTTTCATCCGCACAATGTCGGTGTGGCCCGATGGCGCCCGTGGCCCGATATCGAATCCCGTGACCGTTTTGCTGGTGACGTCGTTATGTGTGTCGATCAGAAACGCGGCCTTGTGAACGCGCGCGACCTCTTCATCGCTCACCTTGCGTTGCGCCGGCAGCGATGCGACCGCAGCCAGCGCGACCAGCAGAATACGGATTCTCATGACCAAATAATGTAGCAGCCTGCGCTGAGCTGGCGATTAGTGTGGCGGTTGCTTGAGCCGGGCCGCTGCCAGTGCGTTCAATGCTTCGGCGAGCCGAGTCTCGTCGTGCAAGCCCAGCAGGACCGCTTCGAGGCGCTTCAAATCGACAGCGGAAGCGTGACGCAAGACATCTGGAAGCGAGAAAGCGCCCGCACCCGGAACGCGCAGCGCAAAATTGTGGCGGCCAACTCCCGTGTCGACCACTTCGGCGAGCCCTCGCCGGCCAAACAGAATCAGCGCGGCGTCCGTGGTCGTATCGGCCGCTCCGCTATAGATCGCGCTCACGATTTTCGGATTGAAACGTTCGCGCCGAGGTCGTTGACTCGCGTCGTTAGTAGCCTCGATCACCTCTCCGAGCGT
>DASYPO010000451.1:0-20147 GCA_036006545.1 Bryobacteraceae bacterium | reverse complement strand
GGCCCACCGAGATGCCGTTTGCGCGCGCGGAGGTGCTGGCGCTGCTGCCGAATCTGAATGCGTCCTTCAAGATTTCGACAGCGCGGGAATGGATGGGATCTATCACGGCGGATCGGAGTGCCGCGATTTCCGGAGTAACCGGCAGATTGCCCTCGATGGCGCCGGTCGAGATTCGCGTAGGGCGCAACAGCTACCGCATGCGCATGGTGCAGGACAAAGTAATGACGCCGCTGGTGACTCAGATGGCTGTATTTTCGTCGATCGACACGACGGAGCGCAGTCTGGGTCCGTCGGCCCTGACGGTGCGCGGGCGGCTGGATTTCGAGGGTGGATGGGTGCGCCTCGAAAATGTCTACAGCAGTGACGTAAGCACGCCAGCTTTGGCCGCAATGGGCGTCGCGTCTCCGCTGGCTTACGCGCTTAGCAGCGGATTCGACGGGTTGAAGCTCAAGGGGATCGCGATCGAAATCGACGCGGTGAATCGCCGCGACACACTGCAGATCGCTGGATTGTCGGCGCCCAGACAGGTGCGGCCAGGCGAAGAGGTCGAACTGGCGGTGACTTTGTCGGGAGAGAATAGCGCGGAAACCGTGAAGACGGTTCGCTATCGCGTGCCGATCGGCGCGCCGACTGGCATGCTGACGTTCACGGTGAATGACGCGACGTCGATGAACTTTCTGGAGTTGGGTCCGGCGCTTTCGACACCGCCGAGGTCGGCTGGCCAAGTGCTGGAGGTGCTGAACAGCGTGCGCTCGAACAACAGCGCGTACTTGCGAGTGTGGCGCGCCGAGGGGTCGTATACGGTCGAGGGTCGCGATCTGCCGGGGCTGCCACCATCGGTGGCGATGGTGCTGGCGCGCACGCCGTCGTTCTCGGGAGCGGGGATGGCTAATATTCGGGGATCGAAGCTGGCGGAGATCGCGATACCGGCGGGGGATTTCGTGGTGATCGGGAGCAAGACGGTGCAGGTGGAGATCAAGGAATGAAGCGGACGGGGGACAGGGGACAGGGGACAGTGCTCCTGCTGTTATGCGCCGCGCTGGCGAGTGCGGCGACGACCACCACCTGGGAGATGAACAGCTACCAGGACTTTCTCCGCGGGAAATTGAACGGGCTGTCGCTCACGCAGGATGGACGGCTGATCGTGGGACCGCGAGTCACCACGCTTTTCAGCTCGGACCAGCCGCAGATCTGGAGCGTGGCGCAGGCGCCCGACGGATCGCTGTATTTAGGAACGGGACATCGCGGGCGGCTCTACAAACTCGATCCACAGGGAAAAAGCACGTTGGCGTGGACCGCCGATCAGCCTGAGATTTTCGCGGTCGCGGTCGACGCAAAGGGCGTGGTGTACGCCGCGACGTCGCCGGACGGCAAGGTGTATCGCATCGAGAATGGGAAAGCGGCCGAGTACTTCGCGCCCGAAGCGCGCTACATCTGGGCGCTGCAAGTCGCGCCGGACGGAGCGCTGATGGTCGCAACCGGTGATCAGGGAAGGATTTTTCGGGTGACGGGGGCGGGGAAAGGCGCGCTGTTCTACGATTCGGGACAGTCGCATGTCACGTGTCTGGCGTTCGATCGCGCGGGCAATTTGCTGGCGGGCAGCGAGCCCAATGGAATTCTGTATCGCATCGCGCCGAGCGGCCGCGCATTCGTGTTGTATGACGCGAACCTTCCAGAGATTCACGCCATCGTGCCTGCGCCGGACGGTACGATTTACGCTGCTGCGCTGGGAGGGAGCGTATCGCGCCGAACCAGCGGTACGGGATCACAGGCTACGCCAGCGGGCGCGGGGACCGCGCCGACCATCAGCGTGACAGTGACCGATGCAGCCCAGGCAGGATTGAACGCGCCGCCGAGACCGACCACGACTAAAGCGAGCGACGCGACGCAACCTACCGCGGTGAGCACGCCGACGACGGCGGATGTTTCGGGAGTTGAGAAATCGGCGATCTATAGAATTCACGCGGACAACACAGTCGAGACGATCTGGAGCTCGAAGGAAGAAAACGCATACGATCTGGTGCTGGATCGCGATGTAGTCACCTTCGCCACGGATGCGCAGGCGCGAATTTACCGACTGGAACGCGATCGCAAGGCAACTTTAATCGCGCAGACGAACGAGGGCGCAGCGATGCGCCTGGTCGCGCTCTCGAGCGGCCTCGTGGCCACGACCGGCGACGCGGGCAAGGTGCTGCGCTTGGTGAATGGCACGGGTGCGAGCGGGACTTTCGAATCACCGGTGCACGATGCGGGGACGGTCGCGCGGTGGGGACGTTTGATTTGGAGAATGGACGGCAAGGGGATCGTGTTTCGCACGCGCAGTGGAAATACGGCGCGGCCGGATGCGACCTGGAGCGATTGGTCGGAACCGATCACGGAAACAGAGCGTGCGGCGATCGCGAGTCCCAACGCGCGCTACGTGCAGTGGCGTGCGGAGTTCGCGGGCACGGCGGCGGGCGCCGCGCTCGATAGTGTAACCATCGCCTACGTTCCGCAGAACACGCCGCCGGTGGTGCGCAGCATCAGTGTCACCTCGCAGGGTGCGAGCGCGAGCGCAGGGAAGACGCAATCGGCGGTGGGGGCCACGCCGCCTAGCTACTCGATCACGGTGACGGATACTGGCGAAGCTGCGACGCCCGCTGGCGCGCCCTCGCAAACACTTTCGCGCGCGCAGGGATCGCAAGTGCAGATTTCGTGGCAGGCCGACGATCCCGACGGGGATCGCCTGATCTACTCGCTGTATTTCCGCGGCGATGAAGAGCGGGAGTGGAAGCTGCTGCGCGGCAACATCACCGAGAACACCTACCTGCTGGACGCGGATCTGTTTGCCGACGGTCGGTATTTCTTTCGAGTGACCGCGTCGGATCGTTTGTCGAATCCGCTGAACCTGGCGCGGGAGGCCGACCTGGTGAGCGCGCCGGTGATAATCGATAGTACGCCGCCGACGGTGACGGCGGGCGCGCCGCGACGCTCGGGTGCGACGGTGGAGATCGACGTGGACGCGGAAGATCGCGGCAACATTCTGCGACGCTGCGAATTTTCGGTCGATGCGGGGCAGTGGTATCCGGTGGAGGCGTCGGACGGGGTGACGGATTCGGCGAAAGAGCGGTTCCTGGTGCGTGTGGAGAATCTACCTGCGGGCGAACATTTGATCGTGATTCGCGTGTATGACGCGGCGGGAAACGCGGGGCTGACTAAGGTCGTGGTTCGCTAGCCCGGTGGCCAGAATCGCCGCGTACAAGCGACGATCGGCAGCGCCACAAACAGGATGTGTCCGAAGAATTGGATCCACCAGCGATAGGTAATCGGCGGGCGCTGCGCGAGCAGCGGGATCACCACCAGCGACATCGTCATCCAGATGAGAGGTCCGTAGAGAATCGAGATCGCGAGCACTCCGTTCGGGAAAATCAACAGATTTCGGATCCGATCTACTTGCCCAACCAGCACCCAAAACACGATTGACCACGCGAAGGCGACTCCAAAATGCATCAGGATGCCGAGCAGCATGGTGCGGGTCCCGCCCTTTAGAGCTTCCGAGCCCACCAAAACGCTGGCGACGCCCTGAAACAAACGCTCCACGGTCGAATGGTAGAAGGCGACGCTCAGGACGCTTGAGAACAGGCCGTCGATAATGCCGGTCACGATTCCGGTGATAACAATACCAGCAAGGACATCGCGGATTTGCATCACGTTTTCGCGCGAAAGAAGGGGCGGTCGCCTTTGATGGTGACGCGGTGGCCCTTGCGCTCGTGCGGCCAATAATCCCAAATCGCTTGGTGCTGCGCGCAGCGGTTGTCCCACATCGCGATGTCGTTTTCAGACCAGCGCAGACGGGCCTGATACTTCGGATTCTCCAGATGCGCGTAAAGGAAATCGAGCAGCGCGCGGCTTTCGGCGGCGGCCAGTTCGTTGATCTTGGTCGTGAACATGCGATTGACGAACAGACACGGGCGGCCTGTCTCGGGATGCGTGCGGATCACGGGATGGTCGCACGACGGGTACACTTTGCCCGCATCGTTCACGCCGCGATCGGCATAGCGACCGCGATAGAAATGTTCGGACGCGTGAGTCGCGGTCAAACCGGCGAGGAACTGCTGCATCGTCGGCGATAGATCGTCGTAAGCCGCGTACATGCTGGCGAACAACGTGTCGCCTCCGGAGGGCGGCAGCTTGTGGATCTGGAGAATCGTTCCGAGCGGGGGCTCGGTATCGCACGAAACGTCGGAGTGCCACATCTCGCCGTTCACGAGCTTCGAATCTTTGTGCGCGTGAATGACGAACAACTCGGGATAGCCTTCCAAGTGCGGAGCGGCGGGGTGGATGTGGAGCTCGCCGAAGCGACGCCCGAAGGCGATCTGCTGTTCGGGCATGAGCGGTTGCTGATCGCGGAAGAACAGCACCAGGTGATTGAGAAACGCTGTATGGATTTCGTCGAACTGCGTCGCGGTGAGCGGTTGCGTGAGATCGACGCCGCGGATGTCGGCTCCGATCGCGGGCGTCACCGGACGCACATCGAGGGCGGAATACGCTAGGCCAACTTGAGGAACCATACCAGCATTTGTGCGAACGCGAGCGCGGTCATGAGTCCGCACAGTCCCGCGAGGATCTTCCAGCCAGTTTCGAGTCCACCGACGAGTTTCGGTGTCCCGGCAGCATAGGCGACGATGAATCCGCCGGCGAGGCCGCCCAGGTGCGCCGCGTTATCGATGGCCATTCCGAAGAGGTTGCCGAACAATCCAAATGCGAGCGTGTACAAAACCCATTTGATATACATGCCCCGCATGTCCGATCCATAAGTCGAGCGTTCGCGCATCCCGAGCGCGATCATTGCGCCGAGCAATCCGCAGATCGCGGCCGACGCGCCCACCGAAGGCGACATCGGTAGCCAATAATAGCTCGCATAGAAACCGGTGATGGTCGAGACGAAATAGAACACCAGGTAGCGAGCCGTGCCGTAAACTTCCTCGACTTGCGCGCCTAGATCGAAAAGCACCCAGGAGTTCATCAGGATGTGCATGATGCCGCCGTGCAGGAAGCCGGCGGTGATTAATCGCCACCACTGGCCGGCATTGATGAACGGGCCGAACTTCGCGCCGAACATGACGAGGGTCTGTCCGTCCAGATCGAGCGACGGTCCGCCGCGCGATGACTTCGAGGCGTACAACACGCAGGCGGCATACAGCCCCGTATTGATCAGCAGGATCATCATCGTCGTGAAGCGCGCATGCGGGATTCCAGCGACCTCGCCGGGCGCGCGGCGATCGATCGCGCGGGCGCCAACCTCGGCGTCGCAATAGGGGCAAACTTTATCGGCGGTCGTGATGAAGGCCCGGCAATTCGGGCACATGCGGCGTTTATCCACTGGGGACCATTGTAGCCAGTGGTCTAACCACCACTCGTTCATAGTCCGTAACTCCGTACAGCGAAGAGTGTTGCTACAATCTAGAGTCCAGTGGGAAAGACGGAAGCACAGCTCCGTGAAGAGATTGTCCGTGTCGGGCGGCTGATGTTCGACAAGGGCTGGATTGCGGCCAATGACGGCAATATTTCGGTGCGTCTGGAGGACGGTCGGATCCTGGCGACGCCCACCGGCATTTGCAAGGGGATGATGGATCCCGCCGACATGATCGTGTGCGACATGTCGGGCAACAAACTGTGCGGTGAGCGTGAAATCACCTCGGAGATGGCGATGCATCTGACCATCTATCGCCTGCGTCCGGACATGCACAGCGTGGTGCATGCGCATCCGCCAGCGGCCACCGGATTCGCCACCGCAGGACGCGCGCTGAACCTGGGTCTGCTGCCGGAGGTGATCATCAAGCTGGGGTCGGTTCCACTGGCGGATTACGGGCTGCCGGGAACGCCGGCGCTGACCGAGGGAATGCTGCCTTACATTCCGAAGTACGAAGCGCTGCTGATGGCGAATCACGGTGCGGTGTCGTACGGCGAAGATGTGATGCAGGCGTATTTCCGCATGGAAATGGTGGAGCATTTCGCGCGCATCACGTTGGTCGCGGAACTGCTGGGCGGACCGAAGGTGTTGCCGCGCGTGGAAATCCAGAAACTATTCCAGGCGCGCGAGCGCTATGGCGTGGTGTCGCACAATCGTTTCGAGCCCGGCCAACCGATGGCCGCGGAAGACATTCCCGATGGGAACGAGAAAATCGACATCACGCGGGAGCAGCTGCTGTCGATCGTCGAAGAAGCGCTGAAGGTCCGCGGGGTATATTGAACAGGAGCCACGAAGTGGCGAGTGTCCAGTGATCAGTGGTCAGTGAAAAAAAAGGGGCCAGGGGCCAGACGCCAGGGGCAGTGAAGAAGGAGCCAGGAGTCAGGAGCCCCGACGCCGCGTGCTAACAGTCAGGAGTGAGAATGGGTGAAGCTCTGGGAATGATCGAGACCCGTGGCCTGGTGGCCATGATCGAGGCCTCGGACGCGATGGTGAAAGCGGCCAACGTGCAATTGGTGGGCTGGGAAAAGATCGGGTCGGGCTACGTGACCGCGCTGGTACGAGGCGATGTGGCCGCGGTTCGCGCCGCCACCGACGCGGGTGCCGCCGCCGCGCGCCGAGTTGGTGAACTGATTGCGGTGCACGTGATCCCGCGGCCGCATCAGAGTCTTGAAGACGTGCTGCCCATCGGCAAGGCCTCGTCGAAGTAAACCCTCATGATTCTTGCCCGGGTGGCTGGAACGATTGTCGCCACGCGCAAGGACCCGCGCCTCGAAGGCTTCAAACTTTTGATCATCAAGCCGGTAGCGCCGGATGGGAAAGAAGAGTCGGGCTACATCATTGCGGTCGACACTGTGCAGGCCGGTTCGGGCGATCTGGTAATCATGGTCTCGGGCAGCTCGGCGCGCATGGCGGACGGCTGCAAGGACAAACCAGTGGACGCGTCGATCGTTGCCATAGTCGACACGGTCAGTCTCGACTCCGCGAACAAGAAGAAGTGACGCGATGCAGATCGGCAGAGTCATCGGCCGCGTGTGGGCGACGTGCAAGGATCCCAACCTCGAAACGCAGCGCATGTTGATCGTGCAGCCGCTTACGGTGGAAGGGGAACCTACGGGCAAACAACTGGTGTGCCTGGATGCAGTGGGTGCAGGCGCAGGCGAGCTCATCTACTGGTGCCGCGGGAAGGAAGCCAGCTTTCCGTTCCTGCCGGCGGAGGTGCCGACCGAAGCAACGGTCGTGGGGATCATCGATCGCTTGGATGTGCGGCGGAAGAAATGAGTCGCTATAGCCATGGGGGGCGGTCCCCCCGGACCGCGGTCGACGCCCTCGTCGACCTTCCCGCGCGGGTACGAAAAAACCGGACCTGGGGGTCCGGTGCGGACGACGGCGTCCGCCCCCCATGGCAGGGGAATTTCAAATGGTGATCGGGCGCATTATCGGCGACGTAGTCGTCACGCAGAAACATGCGAGCCACGAAGGCCGCAAGGCGCTGCTGGTGCAACCGCTCAATTTGGACGATAGCAATCGCGGCGACGCGGTAGTGGCGCTAGACGCAGTCGGCGCGGGCGTGGGCGACCGAGTGCTGCTGGTGATGGAAGGTTTCAGCGCGATGACCGCGGTGGGGCGGCCGGAGTCGCCGATCGACATGGCGGTGATCGGAGTGATCGACGAGGTTCAGTTGTTCGCGAAGCCGACGAACGCCGGTTAAACTCCACGAGTTGGAGATCCGTCCACCTTCCCAGGGAGGTCTTCCCAATGATGCCAAGGCTTGCGAGAACCAATCTTCTTTTCTGCGTGGCAATCGCGGCAAATGCGCAGTCCACTCAGCTTCCATCGTTCGAAGTTGCGACGGTCAAGCCTGCGGCGCCAGGCATGGCCGGAGGTCGCGCGTCGTTCAGCGGGGATCGGGTCACATTCAACAACACGACGCTGTTGAATGCCCTGACCAGAGCTTTCCAGCTGAAGTTCGCCAGTCAAGTCGCGGGACCTGCGTGGATTTTCACAGAGCGCTACGAAATCGCGGCCAAGGCACCCGAAAACACATCCAAAGACAAAATTATCTTGATGCTCCAGGCGCTGTTGATCGAACGATTCCAATTAGTGCTGCATCATGAAACGAGAGAATTACCGGGGTATGCTCTAGTGCTGGGAAAGGGCCGCCTAGAGCTGGTTGAAAGCCACGGCGATTCGAAGAGCGAGGTGGTCGTGACCGGTGGACATCGTCAAATGAAGAATACCGACATGACAACGTTGGCTCAATTCGCGTCGCAAACGTTGCGCGCGCCGGTAATGGATATGACGGGTCTCACGGGTTATTACGACTTTCCCTACGACTTCTCGATGGAAGAAACCGGCGGGATGACTACCCGGCCGGAGGGCGGAGACCCGGCGAACACCGCGCCTTCGATCTTCACGATTGTAGAAAGCCTCGGGCTCAAGTTGGAATCGCGGAAAATGGCCTTCGATGTTATCGTGATCGACGGCGGTAATAAGACTCCGATAGGTAACTGACGTCTGCAGCATGGGAGCTTCCGCGTGAAACTGGCGATTGCATGCATCGCTGTGGTGACGCTCGCCGCGAGTAACTTGTTCGCGCAACCGCCCGCGGAGCGGCCTGCATTCGAAGTCGCGTCGATCAGGATGCATACGCCGGGGAGCCCGGTTCCACCGGAAGCCGCGAACGGGTTCAAGGTATCTCCAGACGGCGTCAGCGCGAAGTTCACAAAGCTCTGGGCGTGCCTGGAGTGGGCCTACGACGTGCCCGGCCGGGTTTTCGGGCCGGACTGGATCCGTTCCGAAAGATACGATATCGTCGCGAAAACGGCAGGGCCGGTGTCCGAAGCTCAGCTCAAGCGGATGGTTCAAACGCTGCTGGAAGATCGTTTCAAGCTGAAGCTGCATCGCGAGACACGAGTGCTTGAAGCTGCTGTCCTGGTCGTTGGCAAAAACGGACCGAAGAATCTCCACGCGAAAGCCGGAGGCGGTCCAGCTTCTTACGAACCGGCGGATGGGAAATTCGTGTTGAAGAATTCTCCGATGTCGCGCTTCGCGGCGTTCCTCGGCAACCGGCCGCCTTACGGCGTGAACGAACAGGTGATCGATCGGACGGGGCTCCAGGGCGTCTTCGACATCACGGTGCCTGTGAGTGACTTCGATTTTGACGACCCGGCTTTTCGAGGAGAGTATGAAGAGATGCGGAGTTCGTTTTTCGTGTTCTTCTCGGACGCTCTCGAGAAGCAGTATGGCCTCAAGCTGGAACATCGAAACTTGCCGCTTGAATCGTTGGTCGTCGATAGTGGTAGTAAGGTTCCGGCGGAGAATCAGTAAGCCGATTCACGAGCCGATTCGAACTGACCGAACATGCAAAAGTTGCAGGGCCGCGAGGATCGCCAATCGACAGATTTTTCGGGACATCTGGTCTGGTCCGAGGATTGCAAGATACCTGGTGGAGGCGAAAAAGCCGCGTAATGTCGATCGATGATTCGCGCATAAGTAATGGTCCAACCCGGAGCACAGGTTGTGAGGAACATAACCGTCTGTTGGATGCTTTCGGGGCGGCCGTGAAAGAGCTCATAGATCTGCATGAGCAGCAATTCAAGGCGATTCTCGACGGGGACAGCGAATGTCAACGCTTCGATGTCCTGATCCATATGGCCAATGAGAAAAAGCAACTCGCGAAGTACGCGTATGTGCGCCATGTGGAAGATCACGGCTGCTCGAAATTTTAATGACTTTGACTAAGCTCGAACGCGAAGTGATTACCGATAGCATGTTGAAGATCGAATCCATTCAGGCTTCTCTAGATCAGATCGATGAGGCCAAGATTGTGGGCCTCGACGAAATCCACAGCTGTCTCAAGTCCGCGGACAAAAGCTTCCGCATCGCATTGAGAGGCAGTTCTCCAGAGAAATCCTCTAAGCGCTCCGATCGCACGTAGCCGGCGCAGCGGCAGTTCGCTTTTTTCGCACAACAGACTGAGTCGTACGAAACACACGGGGGGTGTAGTGTATGCGTAAGAATCGGAGTTATCGAATTAAGACGCCGACGATGGCTATCGCCGCGCACGATGGGACGCGGGCGACGTTCATGGTACCCGTCAATGCGGTTGTATCTATTTCAGAGGATCCGCGGGAAGGCGACCGGTTGATCGACGTAGTCTGGGACGGCGCGCCCTTCTTGATGTTCACGCAGGATTTGCGGCAGCGCTGCGAACCGATCGAAGAACCCCCGCAGGATCATCTTTCCACATGGCTGGAATCGGGCTGATCGGCTAGCTGGAGTTCGCCTTTGCGACGCCTGCGTCGCGCGCGGAAAACGAACAGATACCCGGCCAGAACCAAGCCGGCGGCGAGCTTGACGCACTCCACAGCGACATAGATCTGGTGCAGCGTCCACACGCGCTGCTGGGCGGCGAAATCGGTATTGAGTGGAGGGAAATCGGTTTCGCGTCCGCGGTAGGCCAGTTCCTTGTCCACGCCCGAGAACTGGAACACAAGCATCGCGAACATGATGCCGCCGAGGACCAGCGGCAGCACGCGCCGGTCAGTTCCGAGGAACAGGCAAAGAAACAGAAGCCCAGCGATCCCAAACTGCGCTTTTTCCCAACTGCGGAAAAGATAACGATTTGTTTCCGCCGCGCGGTGGCGCAGCAGCAGACCGGCAGACTCAGCCCCCATGGTTTGGATGATTCGTTCCGCGGCGGGGACAGGGGGTCCCACCTGATGAGTGGCGGCACGCAGGTTGAAAAGCGCCACGTAGGCCATGAACAGGCAGCCTGCGATCCAAGCGCCCAGGAAGAAAGCGGCTGCGCGGCGAGTGTGCACTGCCTAATAGTGTAGAGCCTCTGGCTCCTTTGCTTGCCTCGCGCCACCGCTGAGATTTGCGCGAATGGTCTGGCGGCGGAATGTTCGAAGCCAGCTTATTCCTGACGCAAGGCGTCCAGGGGATCGAGTCCAGCGGCGCGACGCGCGGGGAGATAACTGGCGGCCATCGCGACCACCAGCACCATTGCCGCCACGATGGCATAGGTAAGCGGATCGAACGGTTTCACTTCGAACAAAACGGTTTCGAGCAGGCGCGTCGCGGCAACAGCGCCCGCAAGGCCCAGCACGAGACCGATTCCCGCGAGCAACGCACCCTGACCGAGAACCATGCGCACTACGTCGCCGGCACTAGCGCCCAGCGCCATGCGGAGTCCGATTTCATTGGATCGCTGGCCGACCGTATAAGCCATGACGCCGTAGACTCCGGCCATTGCGAGGGCGACGGCGAGCGCGGCGAAGATGGTCAGGAGCAGCGTGCGGAAGCGCGGCGCGGCGACGTTTTCGGCAAGTGACGCTTCCATGGTGGAGAATTTTACAGGGACATCGGATTGCCGGTCGCGGGCTTTGCGGCGGATGGTTTCAGACAATGCGGTAGGCGACGCGGCGGTGCGCACCAACAAATTGAGTGAGCGTCCGGGAAACGGATGCTGCTCGTAGGGCATGTAGATTTCGGGTTGCGGCGCACGAGCGGGACCGTACTGGCGCACGTCGCCGACGACGCCAACGATGCGCATGGGGTTCATCGAATCCAGACCGCAGAAAATCGTGCGTCCGATGGGATCCTGGCCGGGAAAAGACTTGCGCACCAGAGCCTCGTTGACGATTGCCGTGAAAGGCGCATCGTAGGTATCGGAGTCGTTGAAATCGCGACCGTTGCGCACGGGAATCTGGAGTGTGGCGAAGGCGTGGGGCGAGACCACGCTGAACACGGCCTGGGGCATGTCGCCCACCGCCAATTTTCCGAAATCCGGCAAGCGATCGAGGAAGTAGCCGCCGTTAGAGCGAACCTTGCCGGGAGGTCCCATGGTCGCGCCGGCATCGATGACGCCGGGAATGGCGCGCACGTCTTCGAGCAATCCCTTATAGAACCGCGTCGCCTTTTTCGAGCTCTCGAGATCGGAAGCGGGGACGCTGGAGGGCATGAGCAAAATGCTCTCCGGACGGAAGCCGAGCGTCACGTTGTTCAGCGCGGCGAAGCTCTTGATGAGCAGTCCGGCACCCGCCAGTAGCACCACCGACAAAGCCACTTCTGCTACTACCAATGCACTGCGCAGTTTGCCGGCTCCGCCGCCCATGACGGATCGAGTAGCGCCCTGCTTCAGCGAATTGTTCAGGTCGACACGGGAGACGGTGATGGCCGGAGCGAGTCCGAAAATCAGACTGGCGAGCAGCGAACTGGCGAAAGTGAACCCCAGCACCCAGCCGTCGATTCCGGTTTCGGAGAGGCGCGGAAGGTTCTGCGGCGCGAGCGCGACTAATGCGTCGGCACCCCAGATCGCGAGAATCACACCGGCGATTCCCGCCACCAGCGACAGCAACATGCTTTCGGTGATCAACTGGCGGATCAGTCGGCCGCGGCTGGCGCCCACGGCGGCGCGAATGGCAATCTCGCGGGTACGGGAGGTGGCCTTGGCTAGAAGGAGGTTCGCCACGTTTGCGCAGGCGATCAGCAGCACCAATGCGACCGCTCCCAGCATGATGTACAAGGTCAGCTTGACTTGGCTGACCATGGAATCCTGCAGGCGCGCGACGGCCACGCTCTTGTCGCGATTGCTGGTGTATTGCTGCTCCAGGCGGTCCGCGATCGCGGTCATTTGGGTTTGGGCCTGCGCGAGGGTCACGTCCGGCTTGAGCTTGGCGATCGCCAGGTAGTTGTGCCCGGTACGCGAAGTGGTTTCGGGAAAGATGGTGTTAATGGGGAGCCAGATATCGGTCTTATCGGGAAAACGAAAACCCGCTGGAAGCACGCCGACAATGTTGAGGGTTCGGTCGAAGAGGCGAACGGTCTTACCCAGCACGTTGGGGTTGCCACTGTAATGCGAGTGCCAGTAAGCGTCGCTGATCAATACGGCAGCGGTCCCGGCGGGTTTAGATTCTTCAGTGGAAAAATGACGACCGATGATTGGATCGATCGCGAAGACGCGGAAGAATTCGGGGGAGACGCTCGCGACCATGGCGTATTCGGCGTTGGGGCCGGTGGAAATCGCCGACTCGCCGAAGTTGTATTGGGACATCGCCTCGAATGCGGTGGACTGGTCATGCCAGTCGTGATAATCGGGTGCGGAGACCTGGTTGCCGGAGCCATCCTTTTTCCACATGGTGCGGAGGGAGACGATGCGGTCGGCGTCGCGAAAGGCGAGCGGGCGCAGGAGCACGGCGTTCACCACACTGAACATCGCGGTGTTGGCGCCGATGCCGAGGGCCATGACCAGCACTGCGATCACGGTAAATCCGGGATTCTTGATGAGTGAACGCAGCGCGAACTTCAGATCCATGCGGGTGACTATCGCACATGGGGTGCCAAGGTTACAACGTTAGTTGCGAAGGATTTAGGAAATCGGACACGGCGGGCGGTGTGCGATTTCGGGATCGGGTGTGGCGCAGGCGATCTTGTCGCCTGCGGGAAATAGCAGGCGGCAAACGGCGACCGGCCCTGCCCCACCGTCAAAAAAGGAGAAGGGGAGCTTTTGGAGCTCCCCTTCGTCGCGTCGTTCAGTTTCAGTTCTTGAATCGTGACTTTCTGGTCCCCTTCTGATCGGGGACTTTCATCATACCAGCAGTCCGGCTATGGCTTGCGCTTCAAGTCGACTTTGGCTGTCATTTTCTGCTCGCCACGCTCGCCGTTGGCCGAGCCCTTGATGGTTTCGCCGTCGAAGGTCAGGTCGAACCTAAGTGTCGGGCCGCCATTCTGAACCACTTCAAAGGTCAGCTTTTTCCCTTCCAGCTTCCCGTTGCTGATGGCCATCTGCCGGCTCTCGTCGGGTCCTGCGGTGCCGGTGACCACTTTCCCGGCCAGCGTCAAAACCATAAGCGCGCCGCCCTCGTCCCCTGGCGTGCCGTCGGGGCGGACTTGGTTGAAGGAACCGGTCCATTTACCGGTCAGCTCACCGGCGATCGCGGCCCCGGCCAGCAACACTATCAATGCGAGTTTTTTCATAGGGAGCGGCCCTCCTTGGCCGGTGATTAGTATACGGCTGACTGGTCGAAACGGTTCACTTGGATTTTTTCAAGCGCTTCGCGCCGGCCGAGTAAAGGCTGACTTCGTGACCATCGGGATCGTCGAGATAGGCGTGCTTCCAACCCCACGGCATCAACGCGGGAGGTTTTGAAAACTTCGCGCCTGAGGCCTCGAGCTTCTTGCAGAAGGTTTCGAGGTTGCGGATCTCAAAGTACAGCCGTACGCCGCCGGTAGCGAGGTCTTTCCCAGGTTCGAGAAGATGCAGGGCAATTGTACCCCTCCCTCCGGGAGCCTTCAGTCGCGCATACACCGCTCGCGGCCCGCCGCGAAATTCCTGGAGGAGTTTGAGACCTAAGAGGTCGCGATAAAAGGTGAGCGCCCGATCGACATCTTTCGTGTAGATCATGGCGTGATTGAAATCGAGGGCGGGGGCTGGCATGGGGACAGCATACCTGATGTATGATCGTGGGCTATGCGCGCCTGTCTGCTACTTATATTTACCCTCACATCGCTGCTGGCCCAGCCTTCTCGCGAAGACGTTTTGAAGGGTCTGAAGTTCCGCTCAATCGGCCCCTCGATCATGGGCGGACGCGTGGACGATTTCGCCGTCGTCGAAAGCAACACCGACATTGTGTATGCGGCGACGGCGTCGAGCGGCATCTGGAAAACGGTGAATGGCGGAACCACGTGGTTCCCGATTTTCGACAACGAGGTGACGTCCAGCGTGGGCGCGATTGCGCTGGCGCCTTCCGATCCGTCGATCGTCTGGGCGGGTACGGGCGAGGCGAATAATCGGCAGAGTTCGTCGTGGGGCAACGGCGTGTACCGGTCGCTCGACGCGGGCAAGACCTGGCAGCACATGGGTCTCGCGGACACGAAACACATCGGACGCATCGTGATTCATCCGCGGAATCCGAACGTTGTGTATGTCGCTGCGCAGGGCCACCTGTGGGGTCCCAATTCCGAGCGCGGTGTCTTCAAGACAAGCGATGGCGGCAAGACCTGGACCAAATCGCTATTCATCAACGAGGACACCGGGGTGAATGATATCGCGATGGATCGCGAGAGTCCGGAGACGATTTACGCGTCGGCATATCAGCGGCGGCGCACGGTGTGGGGCATGAACGGCGGCGGACCGGGGAGCGGGATTCACAAAACCATCGATGGCGGAGCGACCTGGACTAAGCTCGCGGGCGGATTGCCGCCCACCGGCGACGTGGGACGCATCGCGCTCGATATTTATCGGCGCAACACAAGCGTCGTGTACGCGTTGGTCGAACATCTGACACAGGGCGGTGTGTATCGCAGCGACGACAAGGGCGCGACGTGGACGCGCATGAGCGATACCAATCCCAGACCGATGTACTTCAGCCAGATTCGCATCGATCCTAATAACGATCAGCGCATCTGGGTGGCGGGCGTACAGATGGCGTACTCGGAAGACGGCGGGAAGGTTTTTCGCACCAACGTATTTCAACTGATTCACCCCGATTTTCATGGCTTTTGGATCAACCCGGCGAACTCGGATCACCTGATCGCGGGTAACGACGGCGGCTTGCAGACTTCACGGGATCGCGGCAGGAACTGGGAGTATCACAACAATATTCCGATCGGGCAGTATTACGAAATCGCCTACGACATGGCGAAGCCGTACAAACTGTGCGGCGGCCTGCAGGACAACTACAGTTGGTGCGGACCGAGTGCGACGTTAAATACGCGCGGCATCACCAACGACGACTGGGTGCAGGTGCAGGGCGGCGACGGATTCTACGCGGCGGTGGATCCGACCGACGAGACTATCGTCTACACCGAATCGCAAGACGGCAATTTGACGCGCCGTGATATGAAAACGCACGAAGGAAAGAGTATTCGGCCGCGCGAGGAAGACGAAAGCGTTCCGCGCTACCGCTTCCAATGGAACACGCCGCTGCTGATTTCGGCGCACGATCACAACACCATCTTTTACGGTGGGAATTTCTTTTTCAAATCGACTGACCGCGGCGATTCATGGAAAAAGATCGGCAACGATCTGACCAACAACGAAGATCGCAACAAGAAACCGATCATGGGCAAGCTGCCGGATCGCGAGATGCTGTCGCGCAACGACGGCGTGCAGAGCTGGCCGACCAGCTCCACGATTTCGGAATCGCCGGTGCGGCCCGGAATTTTGTGGGTCGGGACCGATGACGGGAATCTCCAGGTTTCAAAAGACGGGGAGACGTGGAAGAACGTCGCGGGCAATGTGCCGGGCGTGCCAAAGGGGACGTATGTGAACCGAGTGGTCGCGTCGAAGTACGCGGATGGAACCGCGTTCGCGGCGTTCGACGGGCATCGCGGGGACGACTACACCCCGTACCTGTTCATGACCACGGATTTCGGCGAGACATGGACGGATATTTCGAAGGGTCTGCCGCGCGACGGCGGCACGGTGCACGTGGTGCGCGAGCATCATCGCAATCAGAATCTGCTGTTCGCGGGGACCGAGCACGGACTCTTCGTGACCTTCGATCGCGGCAAGAGCTGGAACGCGTTCAAGGGGAATCTGCCGACCGTGCCGGTCGACGATATCCAGATTCATCCGCGCGACAACGATCTGATTCTGGCGACGCATGGGAGATCGCTGTGGATCTTGGACGATATTACGCCGCTCGAGCAAATGACCGATCGGGTGCTGACCAGCGACCTGCATGTATTCGAGCCGCGGCCAGCGATCAAGTGGCGCATCGGCGACACCAAGGGTTTCGAGGGGCAGAGTTTTTTTGTCGCGCCGAATCCGGCGTATGGATCGACGGTAAGTTATTTCCTGAAGACGGTTCCGTCGGGACGGGGCGCAGTGACGGTGACCGTGACGGACAAGAACGGAAAAATCGTGCGCGAGATTCGCAATCCGCCAGCGTTGGCGGGACTGAATCGCGTGGCGTGGGATTTGCGTTGGGATCCGCCGGTGGAGCCTCCGACCCAAGCGGCTTTTGCGGGCACACAGACGGAGGCGCCGGCGGGCGGCGGTGGTCGTGGAGGTCGAGGTGGAGGCGGAGCAGCAGGGCAACCTGCGGCTCCTGTAGCAGAGGGCGTTCAACCCGCGGCCGCCGAAGGTGCTGCCGGTGGTGGAGGCGGGGGAGGCGGCGGATTTGGAGGCTTCGGTCGCGGACCGATGGTCAATCCAGGCGAGTACACGGTGAAGATCGTCGTGGGCTCGAATACGCAGTCGCAAAAAATTGTGGTGCAGGAGGATCCGCGCATCAAGCTAACGCCTGCGGATGCATCGAAGAGATCGCAGGCGATTACGGAGCTGTATGATCTGTCCAAGCAGGCCGACGAGAGTCGCCGCAAGTTTACGGCGATCCAGACGGCTGTAAACGGTCTGCGCGATTCGTGGAAGCGGCCGGGCGCGCCCAAGATTCCGGATAACGTGACCAAGGCGTTGGATGATTTCGCGAAAAAAGTAGAAGCAGTGCAGCCCCAGTTCGCGGCCGCCGGTGGAGGTCGAGGAGGCGGCGGCGGTGGCGCGGGTGGCGGCGGCGCAGCCGGAGGTGGTGGCGCTGGAGGAGGAGGTGGCGCAGGGCCGCCGCTGACGTACGTCACTCCGCCGATTGCCCAGCGAGTGGGTCGGCTGCTGAATTCCCTGGATACTTATTCGGCGGCGCCGGCGGCGCCACAGGTCGCGGAACTTGCGCAGTTGCGTGCGGCGGTTGCACAGGCGGGGACAGACGTGAAGAAGCTAGAGGACGAACTGCCGGCGTTGAATAAGGTGGTGAACGATGCGGGGATTCCGCACTTGTACGTCGCGCCCCCGGTGCCGGCGGGTGGGGGTCGGAGGCCGCGGTAAATGCGAGATAGCGTCGAGGCTGCATGGTAGGAGTGGATCGCCATGGTTAAGGCGACGATCACTCCCTCCGGGAAGGTCACGATTCCGAAAGCAGTCCGCGATGAGCTGAATCTCAAACCTAACTCGGAACCGAGCTGATCCTCGAGGTGCACGACAATGCGATCGTAGTTCGTCGTGTTGAGCCGGATCAAGAGAATTTAAGATAGGGTTTGGGAAGCCCCTGCCTTCGGGTCCACTCAGAGTGGCCAATCGCAGTTGGAAGCCCAAATCAGCCGCTACCTCGAAACGCGACCATTCTCGCGCGGAGCTGGGTACCCACCTACTCCCTAAGCAGAATCGGGGTACAGGATATATCGCCCACGGTATAGGCCCTCAAGCGTTCGGCCTACGGGTCTTTAGTTCACAGCTACAGCGAAACACTTAGCCCTTCGTAAAGATCAACTAGCCGAATGCCGAGTCCCGAACGCTAGCGCGCTTTGCGCGCGATGCCTCGTGATTCGTTTTTTGCTGTATTCACTGATTCAAACTCCCAAAAACAAAGAAGGAAATAAGCAGTTATGATGTACAAAACACTTGCGCTCACCGTGGGCGCAATAACGATCGCAGCCGTGTCGGCCATCGCAGCCATCGGCTCCGGTTATACGCTGTTTGGTGGCGCAACCTTTGTGTCGCCAGGCAATGCCTCGAGTAGAGCCGTGCAACTGGTGGCGGATGTATCGAACGCCAGCACCGTGGATGATTTCAGTGGAATCGATTTCGGCGTAACGTCGGGACTGACCTTCGCCGATCTCAATACGTTGAGTGCGGACTACAACTTCACGGCTGGAAGCTGTGCGGGTGGTTCGCCGCGCTTCCAGGTGAATGTGTTGGATCCGAACACCAACACCGTTAAGAACATTCAGGTGTACATTGGGCCCGCCCCGAGCTACACCGGCTGCCCCCCGAACGTGTGGACCAACACGGGCAACCTGCTCGCACCGGCGAACCTGATTGACACGAGTCAGCTCACGGGTGGCACCTTCTACGATACGGTTACCGCGGCTGAGACGAAGTACGGGTCCTACCAAGTGGTGGGCATCCAGTTGGTTGCCGATACGTTCGGCGCGGCGCAGACCGTGCTGATCGACAACGTGGTGATCAACAGCCAAACCACAACGTTTGAGCCCGTCAGCAAAGATGATTGCAAGAACGGCGGATGGAAGAATTTCACTTCCGATCCCGGCCCGTTCAAGAATCAGGGGCAGTGCGTAAGCCACTTCGCTTCTGACGGTCACGGCAACCACTAGAGTTGCGATTCTAGTCCGGAGGATACAGGGCCCCTCGCGCAGAACGCGTCGAGGGGCCTTTTTTTTCGATTGGGCCCGCCAACCAGTGGCACGAAACTTAGGTAACATCGTCAATTGCAGAGGCGCCATACAAACGTCCCCGTCCGTCCAAGAGAGGTGTGTTCATGAAACGTGTCCTTCTAGCCATGACCCTGCTGTGTGCCATGTCCGCATACGGCCGCGAAGCCAAGCTGACCCGCTACCCGTCGTACCACCAGGGTCGCGTCGCCTTTTCATTTATGGGCGATGTGTGGACCTGCGACGATAATGGCGGCAATGTCCAGCGTTTGACCGCCAATGCGGCGCGCGACATCTACCCGCGCTTCTCGCCGGACGGCAAATGGATCGCGTTTTCGAGCGACCGCAACGGCAACCTGGACGTGTACATTATTCCGGCCAAGGGCGGCGAAGCAAAACAGCTCACCTTCCATTCCGCCGACGATACGGTGCTCGGCTGGTCGCCCGATTCGCAACGTGTGCTCTTCGGCAGCCAACGGGGCGAGGATTTCATGGGCAAGCTGTACACCGTCGCGATCGACGGCGGGATGGAGCGCAGCGCCGGGCCGGACATGGGCATCGCAGGTTCGTATTCGCCCGACGGGAAAAAGCTGGCGATCAATCGCAAGGGCCAGACGTATTGGCGCAAGTATTATCGCGGCTCCTATCAGACCGATGTGACGGTGATGGATCTGGCGACGAAAAAGTTCACAGATCTGACGACGTTCAATGGCATGGATTCGTGGCCGATGTGGGGACACGACGGCTTCATCTACTTTGTGAGCGATCGCGAAGGTAACGGGCTCACCAACATCTGGCGCGTGCCGGAAAACGGAAAAGATGCGCAGGCGCAGAAGGTCACGTCGTTTACGTCGGGCGATGTGCGGTTCCCCTCGATCAGCGCGGATGGAAAAACGATCGTGTTCGAACACGATTTTGGAGTTTCGAAACTGGACGTGGGGTCCAAGCGAGTGACGCCGATTAAGGTCGACATCTCGGCCGAGACGCAGGAGAATCTGCAAGAGGTCCGAACCTTCACATCGCA
>DASYPO010000450.1:0-14031 GCA_036006545.1 Bryobacteraceae bacterium | reverse complement strand
TGCAGATCAGCGCCGACTACGTCGGAAGCATGCGTGTCTATCTCGAGAAACAATTCCCGGGCGCGATCGTTCTCTTCGCGAACGGCGCGATCGGAGACATCAATCCTTACTTAGATAAGCAGCCCGTCAACGACAATCCCTGGGAAGCCGTGCGCTGGACCGGCGAGACCTTGGGTGAGGCCGCGGGCAAAGTGATCTCGCGAATCAAGACCGCGCCCGAATCAAAGCTCCAATTCACTTCGAAGGTCCACACCTTCGATCACCGCTTCATCGCAAGTGAGCGCGTGAACATCGCCATGGGCGTGGGGATGCTCGGCGATGCGAAAAACTCCACTTGTTTCGTCTCGCTCTCGGCCGATCCGTTTGTCGATCACCAGATTCGCCTGCGCGATCGCGGTGATTGCGCTCACACGCTGGTGTTTTCGCACACGTCGACGAAAGGCGTTCCACACGCGCGCTACCTGCCGACCATTCGCGCAGCCTCCGAAGGCGGCTACGGCGCCGATTCGTCCACTTTCGCCGAACCGGGCGCCGGTGAAATCCTGATCGATCGGGCTATTGTCCAACTGCTGAAGTTCCAGGGCCGTCTCAAGCCCGTGCCCGACCTGAGATATTAGCCCCGCCGCGCGCACCATCTGATGTGCAGGCAGAACACGCCTTTGAGAGTCCCGCGGTCGCCATCGAACGATTCGTCAGTGCCAGCCGCCAGCCGGTCCTGATGGAGGCGGGCGAAGACCCGTTGCCCATCACCGCGGAGACTTTCAAAATCGAACGGCGCGGCGCGACGGTCAGAATCGAATGCTGGAACGAAACGCGTAACCTGGTGCGTCGCGTCCGATTGGTCAAGCTCGATCAGCCCGGCCGCCTCGAACTCGAAATCGAGCGATTCGGCGGGCGCGTCGGTACGCTCAGTCTGGTCGATCTCGCCAATCCGCACAATCGCGATCAGGGCCGTCGCGGATCGCGGCTCAAATATCGCGAGCGTTTCCGCCGGGCGTTGGCACGCCAGTTTCCCGATTGGCGAGTCGCCGAACTCAGCACGGAACCCGATCTGCATCACAGCTTGTCGCCCAGCTACCCGCGGGCGTTTCTTCGCAAGGGCTCGATGGGTATCGCAGCGATCGGAGCCGCCGAGGACGCGTCGGATGCCGACGGTGCGCTCAGCTTCGGCCTGATCTGGCTCGACTATTTGCGTCATCGCGAAACGCGCATCAGTACCGGCGGCTTGGCGATTTTTCTCCCCGCCGGCAGCGAATCGACCACCTGCCATCGCATCCGCTACCTAAGCGAAGACGCCGCACGCTTCAGCGTATTCGTTCATTCTGGAACCCACGAAGACGCCGTCGATCCCGGCGACTATACGAACTTCGATACGCGTCTTGATCCGTTTTCCGATCCGCTCGCAAATTTCAGTCCCGATTCCTTCGTGTGGTTCGACCGCATCCTCGCGATGCCCGACGTCGCGCGGCGCGACCGTGCCGATGGCTCCGTCAGCTTCGCCGTTCACGGTTTGGAATTTGCGCGTACCTCGGGCCACGACCTGCTCTTCGGCATCGATCACAAGCACGCCTGCGGGGGCGAGCGGCACCTTCAGGAGATTGAAGGAATCGCGCGCGAGTTGACTCGCATGCGCAGCGCCGACGCATCCGACCGGATGAATCCGCTGTACACGCGTCAGCCCGAAGCCTGGCTCGAAGCCCAAGTGCGCGCGCGGCTGGATTCAATCGACGCGTCGCTCGCGCTCCGCCCGGTGTATGGCCAGGTGCCGCAGTTCGCGGCGGGTGAGCGCGGGATCGTCGACCTGCTCGCGGTCAGCATGACCGGTCGCCTCGCCGTGATCGAGGTGAAGGCCACTCAGGATATTCACTTGCCGCTTCAAGCGCTGGATTATTGGATGCGCGTGAAGTGGCACCTAGATCGCGGCGAATTCGCGGGCCGCGGCTACTTCCCTGGTGTTCCGCTGTCGTCCGAGCCGCCGCGATTAGTGCTGGTCGCGCCCGCGCTCGAATATCACCCCACCAACGAAATCCTGTTGCGCTATTTCTCCCGCGAAGTCGAAGTCGAACGCTTTGGCGTCGGATTGAACTGGCGGCACGATTTACGCGTCATGTTCCGCCGCGCACGCGCCTAGCTCATCGTGAGCACGACACGGAATTGTGCCTTCCCCGACATCATCCGATCGAAGGCCTTTTGCGCATCGGCCAGCGGAAACTCCTCGATCATCGCGCGCACTCCGCTCATCGCCGAAAAGCGCAGCGTATCTTCCGAATCCGCGGCGGTGCCCGAATACCAGCCCTGGATCCGCTTTTGCCCGCTGATCAATTGAAACGGCGCGACCTCGATCTTGTCGGGACCCGCACCCACTACCAACAGGGTGCCATTCGCGCTCAACCCTTCGACCAGCGCCGACATCGCCGAGCCACTGGGAGACGTGGCCAGGATCGCCTTGGCTCCGCCCAGTTTCTGCAACTCTTCCGCCGGATTCTGCGCGGTGGAATCGATGTAGGCATGTGCGCCCAGCTTCAGCGCCAAGTCGCGCGAATCGGCTCCACGCGAAATCGCCACGGTCTGGAATCCCAACTTCCGCGCGTACTGGATGCCCAGATGTCCCAGCCCCCCGATAGCTTGCACCGCCACCACGTCGCCGGCCGAAGCGCCGGCATGCCGCAGTGCATTGAAGGTCGTGATTCCCGCGCACATCAGCGGACCCGCTTCCACCGCCGATAGCTCGTCGGGGATCGGCGCCAGCGATTGCGCAGGCGCCACCATGTATTCCTGATAGCCGCCGTCGTGGCTGATGCCGGTGACGCCGCCGCGCACACACGACGCGAAATCGCCCCGCCGGCACTGCCGGCACTCGCCACAATGCCCGCCATACCAACCCACACCCACGCGTTGGCCTTTGGTGAACGCGTTCACGCCTGCGCCCACTTCATCGATCACGCCCGCCACTTCGTGTCCCGGCACGCGCGGATATTTCACCCCCGGCCAGCCCCCCTGCACCAGCGCGTCGCTGTGGCACACGCCGCAGGCTTGCACCTTGATCCGCACCCAACCCGTTGCGGGTTGTGGAATCGGGCGATCCACCAGCTCGAACGACCCGCCCGGCTGGGCGATCTGCATCGCCTTCATGTTGGTCTCGTTTCCTAGTTGACGGCGCCCGCCGCACCCGCGCCTGTAGCGGGTTTCGGTGCGCGCTCTTCCAGATGATCCTTCATCTTGAGCAGCGGCACGCCTTCCAGCCACCACTTCGGCGGCTCGCTGGCTTTGAGCTGGTAATCGAAAAACTCCTTCACGCGAACCGTGTAATCCTTCATGTTCTCCGGCTTCCGCAGACCGTGGTTCTCGCCCTTGTACTGCAGCATGACCACCTGCTTCCCGAGACGACGGAGTGTGTTGTAATACTCGATCCCCTGCGTCCAATCCACGGCGCCGTCCTTATCGTTGTGCAAAATGATCAGCGGCGTCGTCACGTTCTTCGCGTGATACACCGGCGAGTTGCGAACGTAGGCTTCCGTATTGTCCGCGTAGCCGGATGTAAATCGCCCCTGGCTGCTTTCGAAAATTGGCTGATTCGCGGAACCGCTGTTCCAGTAAATCGAGCTGTACATGCTCACCATATCGGTGAGCGGCGCACCCGCGATCGCCGCGTGGAACAGATTCGTCTGCGTGATCAGAAATGCCGTCTGATAACCGCCCCACGAATGCCCGTGCAAGCCGATCTTCTTCTCGTCGACGATGCCGGTCGCGACCGCAGCCTTCACCGCGGGAACCAGGCACCACACCGCCGACATGCCCGGGTCGTTCAATTTGTAAACGATGTCGGGCGTGAAGACCGCATACCCGTTCGAAGTATACGCGGCAGTGTTGAAGCCGTTATGAAACGGGACTGAATACGTATTCGCTCCCTGCGAAAGTTTTTCGTAGATGTACACGATCGTCGGGTAGCTCTTGCCCGGTTCGTAGTTGGCAGGCAGATACAGCGCGCCCTGCAGCTTGTCGCCCTTGGTGCTGGTATAGTTCACCAGTTTCACGCCCGCGGACCACAGGAAATTCTTCTGCTGCGGATTCGCGTCGGTGATCGCCGCCGTCTTTTCGAGCGCCGGACCGGAGACGCGATAGTTCGGAAAATCCTGCGTCGTCTCGCGTGTGTAAGCGTAAACGTCCGCGCGTTTCGCCTTGATGAGACCGCCAAACGCGGCGTCCTCCCAATGCAGCACTTTCACACCGGCCTGATTCGGATCGATGCGACCGAGGCCGCCCTTCTTGGTCCACTCCCCGTAGACGTTGACGTATATCGGTTGCGAAAGATCGATTCCCTTTTCGTCCGGATCCAGGCGATAGCGCGTGCGATAACGGATCTGGTCTTTCTTGCCATTGACGGTCAGGTTCACACCCGCGCCGCCATGCACCGGAAGCTTCCAAATGTCCCAGTTGTCGCTGATCAAGACGAAATTCGAATCCTTCGTCCAGCCGATCGGCCGGGTCGGAGGCTTGATCTGATTGTGATCGTCCTCGGTGTCATGGAACACCGCGTTGACGCCCTTGGTGATGTTGTACGATTTGCCGGTCGCGATTTCATATGTGAAGAATGCGCCGTCGTTGTAATACAGAACGTGGCTGGCATCCGGCGAGGGCGCATTCACCCACTGTGCCTTTTTAAGCGCGAGCTTACGTTCGCCGGTCTTCAGATCGACTGAGTAGACGTCTTCGTAGCGCTGGCCGTCCAGGTTTCCACCGAGTTCGTAATCGCGCACGTCGAATCCGATGCCGAATTTCGACTCTGCGCCCGCGTTCACGCTGCGCACGGCTTCATCGGCGAGGCGGATGAACTTCTTCTCGGCGGGACGGTACACCGATAGGAAACTGAAATTCTTGTCCGACGCTTCTTGCACTTGCTGCATGGACTGCAGCCGCGAATCTTTCCAGTGCCAGATCACCATGTCGGGCTTGTCGGGCTCATCGCGCGGAGGTGCGGGCGGCGTGGCAGCAGCGGTATCGGTTGATTCGCCGCCGGCGGCAGGAGCATTGCCGCGGCCCGGAGGCGTTTTCTTGGGTTTCAATTCGTGGATGCCGAACGTGATCGCGGAGAGGTCCGAGTTCCACTGCGGCGTTCGCGCCGAGGCGATCGACATGTCCTTGGGAAACGACGAATCCTTCGACGGATCGAAGACGATTTTCTCGGGTGCACCAGAACCCGTGAAACCGCGGAACGCCACCAATGCGTACAGCTTGTCTTCCCACGCTTTGTCGTCTGTTCCGCGCAGCGTCGCGAGCGCGTCGCCCTTCTCCGTCCAGGACAGGCCGCGATAGACTGCCTTCGCGCTGTCCAGTGGAAGAATGGTTCCGGCCGAGAGATTCATTACCTGAATGCCGTTTCCGGCTTTGTCGGTCGCGTCGATCAGCCAAGCCAGCCAGTTGCCTTTTTTGTCGAATGAAAAATCGGCGACGTTGCCGAAATTGAGTTCGCTCGCCGTGGCCAGATCCACCAGCAGCATGTCCGCGCCCGTGGGGCGATCTTCGGGAGTCGTTCCAGGTGTTGCTCCCGGAGGCGGAACCGCGGCGGGCGCAGCGCCAGTAGGGGCACCTGTGGGACCAGCCGGGGTCGCCGCGTAACGCAGCATCGCGAGTTTCGATGCGCGCTCGCCCGAAAAAGCAAAGCGGCGGATCTTCTCGAACTCGGTCTTCTTCCCGTTCGCCAGCTCGACCAGCACCAGTCTGCTCTGAATCGGCCGCCGCGTGCGCTTCATTACTTTGGCTTCCTTCGCGGTCGGATACGCCAGGAACGCGACCCATTTGCCGTCTTCGGAGATCGCCAGGTCGCGCGCCGGTAGCAAGCCGGCTAGTCCCGGAGGAGGTCCGCCGGGCGCGGCTGCGGGCAGCTCGCCGATCGAAAACTTCTGATCCTTGCCGTCTTTCAGGTTGCGGACGATCACCTCGCTATCGCCTTCGGCCGGCGAGAGACGATAGGCGAACCACGCTCCGTCGGCCGAAAGCTGCGGAGTGAAGATGCGCTTCCAGGCCATAATATCGGGCAGTTGGATCGGTTTCAGCGAGCCTTCGTTCGCCGCCGGAAGCGGGGCGAAACACACGAAGGCGAAAAACGTGGCGAGTACAGCATGGCGCTTCATAGGATACGGAAATCGTATCACGGTTATTCTTTGACCAACCGCCGCGGCGTTCTCGATGGCAACTAAGTTTGCCTGGGCTGCGTCCGTAGCTTATGCTTGGGAGTTTGGGCCTAACCTCGTGAAAATTCTCGCTTCGGGTTTGATTTACTGTTTTTGCTTTGGATGGTGTTCGCTGGCGATGGGGCAGGAAACTGCGCCGCCCAAGCCCGCCACTCCCCCGCAAGAGCAGCCGGTTCCCACGCAGCCGGCGCCCACGCAGACGCCAGCGCCTCCACCCACACCGACTCCCGCGAGGGGCGGCTACGATCCGTCCGAAACGCCGTTCTCGATCGAGGTTTTCGGTTTCAAGCCGCACGCGCATCCGGATCTGCTGGGCGGCAAGAAGTCCACCGATCGATCCGCGCAGACCCTCCGCGATTTGGGCAAGACTCGCATCGGTGAGGGCATTCGACTTTCGTTTCCGGTCCGCTCCGGCAACACGCTGGAAGTTTCAGGATTCCAGGTGCGCGGCCGCGGGAGCGAGATTGCTCCGCAGGCCCTCACGCTTTTCGGAAGCACCTTCGCCAAGGGCGATCTGATCTCCGATTCATACGCGCTGCGCAGTTTCAAAGCTACCTTCAACTACCTGAGCTTTCCCGCGCCGCCCGGCGACCGGAAGCTCCGCTTCAAGACGCTGTACGAGATTCAATACACCAGCTTCAAGTCGAAATACAGCAGCAAGACGGAGGCCAGCGAGATTAGTTCGATCGGCAACAAGAGCCTGTTTCTCCCGACCTTCGGAATCGGAATCTCGTATCTGGCGGGTAAGAACTTTCACATTGAAATGCGGGGCTCCGGCTTTGGCTTCCCGCATAAATCGGCAACGGCGGACGCCGAAGCGACGGCGGTGTTCCGCGCCGGACGCATCGATGTGATCGTGGGTGGGAAGGGATTCTACTTGAAAACCTCGGTCAACTCCGAACAGTATTTCCGCACCACTTTGTACGGTCCCTTCGCGGCGCTGCGTTATTCATTCCGGTAAGCGCTGGGGGCGGGTCCCATTAGAAATGGAGGGCGGACCCCCGGGTCCGCGGCCGACGCCCTCGTCGGCCTGCAGCGGGACGGGGGCGTCCCGCGCGGGTCAGGGGACCCGCCCTCCACCAGAGCGCTACAGTAAACAGGATGAGCTCGCCGGTCACGGCCCCCGCCGCTCGCGTCGGATACGTCCGCTGGACCGTTTGCGCGCTTCTGTTTTTCGCCAGCACGGTTAATTACATCGATCGCCAAGTCTTGGGGATCCTCCAGATCCACCCCGAAGTGAAAGCGCTGATGGGCGGCGCCGATGCCGAATCCAACTACGGCAACGTCGTGCTGGTGTTCCAACTCGCGTACGCGATCTCGCTCTTGGTGGCCGGAAGGGTGATGGACAAAATCGGCACGCGCATCGGCTATGCACTGTCGGTAACGCTATGGAGCTTGTGCTCGATGTCGCACAGCCTCGCCAAAAACGCGACGCATTTCGCGATGGCGCGTTTTGGCCTCGGACTGGGCGAAGCCGGGACGTTTCCCGCTTCCATCAAAACCGTCGCCGAGTGGTTCCCGAAAAAAGAGCGGGCGCTGGCCATCGGCCTCTTCAACTCCGGGACCAATATCGGCGCGTTGGTAGCGCCCATGGCGGTGCCCTTCATCGCTTTTAACTTCGGATGGCGCTGGGCGTTTCTGCTGACCGGAATCACCGATTTCGTGTGGCTCGCCTTGTGGCTGAAATTCTACCGCCGGCCCGAAGAGCACAAGAGACTGAGTAAGGCCGAGTTCGATTACATCCGCAGCGATCCGCAGGAACCGTCGGTTCACGTCCCCTGGAAAAAACTATTTCCGTTCAAGCAGACCTGGGCGTTCGCGGTGGGCAAGTTCCTAACCGATCCGATTTGGTGGTTCTTCCTGTTCTGGCTGCCCAAGTTCCTCGAGACCCACGGGCTATCGCTCAGGACAGTCGGCCTGCCGCTAGTAACGATTTACTTGGCGGCCGACATAGGCAGTATCGGCGGCGGGTGGCTTTCGTCGACGCTGATCAAGCGCGGTTGGAGCGTCAATCGCGCTCGCAAGACTGCCATGCTGATCTGCGCGTGCTGTGTGCTGCCCGTATTCCTGGCTTCGCGTACGACGAATTTATGGTTCGCGATCGCGCTAATTTCTCTCGCGATGGCCGCGCACCAGGGCTGGTCGGCGAATCTGTTCGCGACCGTCGGAGACATGTTCCCGAACCACGCAGTCGGATCCGTGACGGGGATCGGTGGAATGGCGGGCGCGGTCGGCGGGATGCTGATCGCTTGGGGCGCAGGACAGATTCTGTCGCACTGGCACACTTACGTGCCGCTATTCATCATCGCCAGCGCGGCGTATGTGACCGCGTGGCTCTTCGTCAATTTGCTGGCTCCGCGGCTGCAACCAGCGCAGCTCACGGACTAGCTCTTCGATTTGGGGCGCGGACCCCCAGGTCCGCAGCCGACCCCCACGGTCGGCTTCAAGAGAAATGGAGGGCGGACCCCCGGGTCCGCAGTCGCCTCCCCCGCAAACGGGACGCCCTCGTCGCCTTCAAGAGAATTGGGGGGCGGACCCCCGGGTCCGCAGGCGACGCCCTCGTCGCCTTTAGGAAACCGTTGATTCGGGCTGCTGCGCTGACGTCCTCACCTTCCGCGCCGCCGCACGCCCGACTACTGCGGCAAGTTGATCCTCGGTCGCTTCGCGCACCCGTTCGAGGCTCCCGAAGTGCAGCAGCAGCTTGGCGACCGTTTTCTCGCCAACGCCCGGTACCTTTTCGAGCTCGCTGCGCATGCGTACCGTATTGCGGCGCGTCCGGTGAAACGTCACCGCGAAGCGATGCGCTTCGTCGCGCACCATCTGCACCAAGTGCAGCACCGGCGAAAACTTGTCGAGCACGATCGGCTCATCTTCCTGACCGTAGACGTAAATCCATTCCTCGCGTTTGGCGATCGAAGCCAGCGCCTGATCGGTGATTCCCAGCTCTTCGAGCGCCGCGGCCGCCGCATGCAGTTGGCCGAGGCCACCGTCGACCAGCACCAGACCAGGGCGCGGCTTGTTCTCCTCTTTCAAGCGGCCGTAGCGCCGCGAAATCACTTCGCGCATCGAGGCGAAATCATCGTTGCCTTCCACAGTACGGATGATGAACTTGCGATAGTCCGACTTCTTCATCTTTCCGTCTTCCCACACCACCATGCTGGCGACCTTGTCGGTGCCCTGAATGTGTGAAATGTCGAAACACTCGATGCGGTTGGGCGCGTTCTCGAGTCCTAGCGCGTCCTGAAGAGCCGTTTGAATCGCGTCGGAGGACGGTTTCAGCACCCGGAAACGCTGCTCGAAACTATGCTTGGCGTTGGACTCCGCCAGGTCCACCATGGCGCGCTTCTGGCCGCGCTGCGGCGTATTAATCTCAACCTTGCGGCCACGTCGCTCCGTAAGCAACTCTGCCAGAGCCTCGCGCTCTTCGAAATCGACCGGCACGTGAATGACGGCCGGGATGTACGGCTCGTTCAAGTAGAGCTGCTTGAGCAGCGACGCAAAAAACTCCGCCGGATCGAAATCCCGCCGATCCTCCCAAAAGAACTCGCGCCGATCGACGATGTGCCCGCCGCGCAAGTGAAACAGATTCGCAGCCACCAGCGGCGGCTCCGCATAACAGGCGAAGATGTCGGTGTCGTCGCCCTGGGTGGCTGCCATCTTCTGTTTCTCACCCATTTCCTCGACCGTCGCGATCAGTGAGTGCAGCGCCGCGGCCTCTTCGTAGCGTTGAAAAGCGCTGGCCGATTCCACGCGGCTGCTTAGTTCACGCACCAGGTCGTGATGGCGGCCTTCCAGAAACAAGCGCACGGATTTGACCGCGGCCGCGTAGTTTTCGTTGGTCGTGAGTCCCTCAACACAGGGACCCTGGCAGCGGTGAATATGAAATTCGAGGCACGGGTGCGTATGTTTGCGCGTCAGATCGATGCGGCAGGACGGAACCTTGAAGTGTCGATGAATGAAGTGCACCAGCCGGTGCGCCAGGTTCGCCGGAAAGTACGGACCGAAATAGGTCGAGCCGTCCTTGCGCAGGCGTCTAGTCACGTACACGCGCGGAAATGTCTCGGCGGTCAGCTTGATGTACGGGTAGGTCTTGTCGTCGCGCAGCAGAATGTTGAAGCGTGGCTTGTACTGCTTGATCAGGTTATTTTCGAGTGCTAGCGCTTCTTTCTCGTTGTCGACGTGAATGTAGTCGATCAGCCGCGCCTCCCCCAACAGCGTGCCGGTTTTGATGTCGGCCAGTTTGTCGTCGGAAAAGTAGCTGCGCACGCGGCTGCGCAGATTCTTCGCCTTGCCGACGTACAGCACCGTCCCGTGCGCGTCCTTGTATAGATACACGCCGGGCAGCAGGGGCAGCTCCGCCACTTTTTCGCGCAGATGGGAGAGGGAATCTATACTTAAATTGTGACACGCGCGTTTCTGGCGGCCTGTTTCCTGAGCTATTCGCTGGCGGCACAGCAGCCGCCCCCCGATTCCAAAAAGAAGCCGCCGCCCACCAAGCAAGAGGACGATCCGCCGGAAGAAGACGTATCGCTCCGCCCGCGCGAGTATCCTTTTAATCCACTGCAGGCTAACAAGAGCATCACCGCCGGGAATTACTACTTCAAAAAGGGCAACTTCGCCGCGGCGCGCGATCGCTATGAGGACGCCGCCAAGTTCAACCCTGGATCGGCCGAAGCCTATCTGAAACTGGGCGAGGCGTTCGAGAAACTGCGCGACAAGAAGCAGGCCCGCGCGGCTTACGAGAAGTACATCGAGCTGGCGCAGGACGCCAAGTCGACCGACCCGATCAAGAAGAAAATCGAGAAGTGGCCGAAGTGAGTCCCGCTAGTTGCTAGCCCTTCCGTAACTTCGCGTAAAGGAACGGGTAATCCCAAAACTGAACATCGGTGGATGTTGTAACTCGCACAACCTAAAGTCTTTCCCCGTTGGCGACCCCGTTGCTCAGTCCAATTGACTCCGTCCGCCTGGAGAAAGAAACCATGGGAAAAGACCTGACTTACGCTTTTCGGATGCTGCTGAAGAGCCCGGCATTCACGATTTTGGCGGTCGCGGCGCTCGCGCTCGGGATCGGCGCCAATACGGCGATCTTCAGCGTTGTCAACGCAGTACTGATTCAGAAGCTTCCCTATAAAGACCCCGATCGTCTGGTCATGGTGTGGGAGCAAAGCCCCCGTACAGGCAAAACAAATGTTGCTAACCCACTCAACTTTCTTGAGTGGAAGGAACGCAACAATTCGTTCGAGGAAATCTCCGCGATGTCGGCATTTCCCCTGAGCCTGACCGGTGACGGCGAACCGGAGCAAGTCGATGCCATGACCGTAACGCCCGCATTCTTCCCGATTCTCGGCGTTCAACCTCTCCGCGGCCGCTGGTTCACAACGGAGGAGGGCACGCCGGGCAAGAACAACGCTGTGATCATGAGCGAGGGTTTATGGCGGCGGCGCTACGCCGCGAACGAGAACCTGGTGGGGCGGAACATAAAGGTCAACAATCAAGACGTCACGGTGGTGGGCATCATGCCCGCTGGCTTCCGCTTTCCGTTTTCGAAGCCGGAGTTGTGGGCTCCCATGCCGCTGGATCGCGCCACGGCGAATGCGCGCGGGCGCTACCTGATCACCGTTGCAAGACTCCGTCCAGGTGCGACGGTCGCATCCGCGCAAGCTGACATGAACGTGCTGCAGCCGCAGATCATCGCGGCACGTCCGCAGATGAACTCCAAGTGGGGGATCACCGTGGTGCCGTTGGACAAGCAGGTTTCAGGCGATGTGAAAACTCCATTAGTGGTGCTGCTGGGGGCGGTAGGGCTGGTGCTGCTAATCGCCTGTGCGAACGTCGCAAACTTGATGCTGATGCGCGCGGCGAATCGGTCGCACGAAGTTGCGATCCGCACTGCGCTCGGCGCCAGCGGCTGGAGGCTCGCACGACAACTCCTGGTCGAAAGCACATTGCTATCAGTCATCGGCGGCGCACTCGGCCTGGTGATCGGCGTTTGGGTGATGAAGCTGCTCGTCGCAGCGCTGCCCTCGACCATCTCCAACGTCAGCATGGAGACGATTCGCATCGACACCACCGTGTTTGTATTTGCAGCGGGCATCTCCCTGCTTACGGGGATTCTGTTCGGACTAGCGCCGGCGCTGAAAGCGGTGGGGATGGATGTACAGGCCGGCTTGAAATCCGGCGGGCGCGGCCAGGCGGGTGGACGAAGCGTGACGCGCAACGTGCTGGTGGTGGCGGAGGTCGCCCTCTCGATGATCCTGCTGGTGGGCGCGGGGCTTCTGATCCGCAGCTTCGCGAAACTTTCGAACGTCGATCCCGGGTTCGACGCTGCCCGCGTGCTGACCATGCAGCTTGCCATTGCGGGTCGGTATCGCGACGATGCAGCGTATCTCAATTTCCTGAATCGCACGCTGGAGCGCGTGCGTTCCGTTCCAGGTGTGGAAGCGGCGGGCACCAGCCATTTCCTTCCACTCGGCCGGATTATCCCAGCCACCAGCTTTTGGCGAAACGACCAGCCCAAGCCCAGCCCGGGTAGCGAACCGACGACGCAGGTGTTGGTGGTGACGCCGGGATACTTCGCTGCGATGAAGATCCCACTGACCCGCGGACGCGTGTTCGGCGAGCGCGACCGCAAGGATACGGCTCCCCTGATCGTGATCAACCAGACCATGGCGCGCCAGTTCTACGCGAATGAGGAGCCGGTCGGTAAGCGAATCAACGTATCGTGGGGACACGCCGACGTGCCGTACGAAATCGTCGGCGTGGTAGGCGACGTTCGGCAAAGCGGCATGGAAAAGAATCCGTCCGCCGGCGTTTTTATTTCGAATCTTCAGGAACCAACGGGGCCGGTGAACCTGGTCCTGCGAGCGCAGGGCGATCCCAAGCTGCTGGCGCAAACTATCCAACGCGAGATTCACGCGATGGAACCCGACCTGCCGATCGCCGATGTGCGAACCATGGACACCTTCGTATCCGCGTCGGTCGCGGCGCCTCGATTCAACACCATTCTCTTGGGAGGATTCGCAGCGCTGGCATTGGTGCTGGCGGCGGTCGGGATCTTCGGCGTAATCTCGTATTCGGTTGCGCAACGCACTCAGGAACTCGGCCTGCGGCGAGCGCTCGGCGCGGATACCTGGAGCGTGATGCGCCTGGTTCTGTTCCAAGGAATTGGGCTGACGGTCATCGGCCTGGTAATTGGTGCGGGCGGCGCGCTGGCCGTCACGCGGTTGATGAATGCGCTGCTGTTCGATGTGACCGCCACCGATACGCTGACCTTTGTCGCGGTTTCGGCAGTGTTGTTGGTGGTGGCCTTCGCGGCGTGTTACCTGCCGGCGCGGCGCGCGGCAAGAGTCGACCCGATGGTTGCGTTGAGATACGAATAATGAAAACCCTTCGCTACGCGGTTCGCGCGCTCCTCAAGACGCCGGGGTTCACCATCACCGCGATCGTTACGCTGATGCTGGGCACCGGGATCAACACCGCAGTATTCAGCATGGTCAACGCCGTACTGTTGCGCGATCTGCCGTACCGCGATCCCGCCCGCCTGATTTCGGTATGGGAGGAATTCGAAAAGCGCCCATCGACGATGAACACCTCCGGCAATGTCTTCGGCTCCGATTCCGGCAAGCGCAGCAATGGGTCGCCCGCGAATCTCGTCGACTATACGCAACGCACGCGTGCTCTCGACGGACTCTCGGCACTCGCGGGCGCGCCCATGAATCTTACGGGAGAAGGAACACCCGAACGCCTGTCGGGACAGCGGGTCAGCTTCACTTTTTTCTCGCTGCTGGGCGTTTCGCCGGTCCTCGGCCGCGATTTTCGACCAGATGAAGATCGTACCGGT
>DASYPO010000449.1:0-4170 GCA_036006545.1 Bryobacteraceae bacterium | reverse complement strand
GCGCCTTCAAAACCAGCCCAAGCGCTTCACAATCGGCCACGAAATTCATGCCAATGTTGGGCCGGCGAATTTTGATCGCGACGTGTTCGCCGTTCGCTAGGTATCCCGAGAACACACACGCGACCGACGCGGACCCGATCGGGACGCGGTTGAAATCGAGAAAAACTTCGCCGTGCGGACGACCCAGGAAGCTTTCGATACGCTGGATCGCGTACTCAACAGGGAAGGGGACCATGCGGTCCAGCATTTTCGACAGTTCTACCGTGTACTCGTAGGGCAGCATGTCGATGCGCATGGCCATCTGCTGGCCCAGCTTCACCGCAGTGCCGCCGATTTTTTCGATCTGTTCGCGCAGCCGGATGGCGCGCCGTTCTTCTGAATCGCGCCGGTTGATTTTGTCCCAGAGGGTCCAGAACGCCCAGCGCAATGCGGCGGTCGAGTACACCCACAGCCGCGTGAGGACCTCCACCCAACTGGCTTTCCATTCGCCGCGGCGCATCATCGAAGGCGCCACCTGGGGAAGGAAATCGCCCTTTAGACGCTTGCGAACCGCCATCGGAAGGAGACCCGCGCCGCGCGACGGCTTGTGAACTACCTGCCCATGCGGGCCGTCCTCGTGGACATCTCCATTTAGCGGATCGCGCGCAACCGGCGTATAGCGATCCGGATCCGACCCACGCGCGGCGGCTTCCTCAGCAACGGCGTCGCGCTGGCGCAAGGCTTTCAGCACCGCCAGGCGCAGTCGTCCCTCGCGGCGCGGGCCGAACCTCTTGAGAGAGGGATCAGGCGGAGTAGAAATGGCGTTGAGCCTGGCCCCGTTCTTCGGCGCTGAGCCGTTCGCGGGACCCGACCCAACGCCGTTGGTTGGTGTCATTTAAATCTGTGCCGATACTGGTCGGCGGAGGAATGCGCCCACCGGAAGACGGGCGCACGCCAGCGATCTGCTACCGGAACATCGGCGGCGAGATCATCTTGGTCATGTTGCGCAACTGCTTGGAGTTCTTGCCGCGACTGACCGACTTTACCAGATCGTAGGGTGCGTCGGCGGCTTTCTTGAGACCCTTGCTGGCGGCCTTGGTCATGTTTTGCACCGCGTCGCGAAGCATTCCGTCTTTCTTCTTGCGGGAAGAATTGTCGGAGCGCTTGTTGTAGGATTCGAGCGCGATCGACACCGCTTTCCCCAGGTCCGCTGCGGCCCGATTGACCCCGCGCCCCAGTTCCTGAACGCCGCGCTTGCCTTTGCTGTACTTCCGCTTCTTCTTGATCTCAACCGCCGGGGCGAGCGCATCGGCACCGCCAGGTGTGTGGCCCGTGACCGTCTTCTGCTCGACCGTGGTCTTGGTGTCCTTAGTGGTATCCATTTTTAGTTCTCCTCTGTCTCTCGAGTGAACGCACGCGGGGTTGCGTTTGGACTGCTTGACTCCCTGGACGCCCCGGCGTCCGGTGCCGTTTGGCCTCTTCGCGGAAGCTCTGCGGTCAGCCGCCCAAACCGAATGGCAACATAGCCGCAGCCCTGCGCTTGGGCATCTTTCTATAGAGGATAACAACAGGGACCAGTTCCTTGCCCGCCAGCTCGCTGCTGTTGGCCCGAACCTCCTGGATCACCCGTTGGACATCCTCCATCAACTTGCCTTCCCCTCGCTTGAGGGCCTTTATGTCCTTGTTCTTCTTCTTACCCAGATCGACCACAACGGGGTGAAGTCCGGTTTCTGCGGGAACTGCCGACATCGTTTCCTCCTTCAGTCTAGTGACTCCGATGGCTCTGCGCGTTTCACTGAATTTGGCTCCTCGGGGTCGACTGTGGTACTAACCGTTACCATGGATTTGCGAAGCAAGTCAAGGCGTAACGCAGGCGATCTTGTCGCCTGTCTCCCTGGCCTCCCGGCCGCGAAAGCTGATGAAAATTCATTCTGCCGCCCGTGGCGCGGGCTTCAGCCCGCAGCGTCGGCTTCAGCCGTCGTCGGTGGGCTCAAATGGGCTTTCACAAGTCGACCGTCATCGGAAAACGGTTAGGATATCGCTCGAAGACGCGGCCTAGTCGGCGGCGTGCGTTTCGAGACGGCCTGGTGTAGTGCGCCAGAAATCCTGAACTGTTCGAGTGCTGGGGGGCGGACCCCCAAGGTCCGCGGCCGTCGCCCTCGTCGGCCTGAGACGCACTACCCTACAGCGGCCGAAACAGCAGCAGATCCAGACTGAACGTGACCCGCATCGCGGCAGGCGGCTGCGTTTGTATCGGTCGATAAATCGAAACCAGAACATCCTGTACCGCGGCCGCGTCGAGATCGGCTGAACTGACCGCACGCCGCTGCTCGGCGAGCTTGAATCCCGAGCCGAACGCCTCGACCGTCCGTGGCACCCGATCTCTGCCCGCGCCGCGCAATTCGATTAGATCGTCGGGGGCCGGAATCGCGACCAGCAGCCGTCCATCGTCACGCATCACCCGTCGAAACTCTGCGGAGTTCATCCGCGCAGTGATCGAAAGCACGATCGAGAAAGCGCGATCGGCGTAAGGCACGAACCGATCCGCATTGGCGACGATCCATTCGCATTCGGGAAAGCGCCGCGCCGCCGAATCGACTGAAAGTGTCGAGATGTCGACGCCGTGCGCAGCGCAGCCGGTTTGATGCGCCAGGCTTCCGAGATAGAAACCGTCCCCGCATCCCGCGTCGAGCACGACGTCCTCCCGCGAGACCGCCAGCGTCTCAACAATCGCCTGGAAAAGCGGCTGCGTCACCCCGCGATCATGCAAGCGTCGCCGCGCCGCAATTGCCTCCGCCGTGTCGCCCGGCAGTTTCGATCGCCGCTCCTGCGGCTGAAGCAGATTGACGTATCCACTTCGCGCGACGTCGAAAGAATGTCCGTTCGCGCAAAACACCCGCCGCTCTTCGCGCACCAGCGGCAGTCGGCAGCCACGTACCGAGCAGAGCAGCATGCTTACTCGACGCTCTTGCCCAGCCGATCCTTCAACTGCTGAAGGTACAGACTCCGCGGCAAAACCTGACGCCCCGCAGAATCGATCGTTCCCGCATCCAAAGCCTCGACCACCTCGCCCACGCATCCAATGCACCAGTTCAACGCGCCCGGCGGCTGCTGGATCAGTAGGAAATTCGACTGCACATTCCACGCGACGCCCCAGCCGATATCCCAGCCGTGTCCCGACCCCGCGGTTTTGCGATTTGAAAACGCGATCCCCGGGCGGCGTGCCGTGTTGTTGCGAAACTCGCTCGCATCTACCAGCAGACCAGTCGCCCAACGCTGATGCGGCGAAACTCCGGCTTCGTCGGCAAAGAAACCGAGCACCACGTTGGGACCAGTGACCATCGCCTGCGTCACCACCGGCCAGGTACCCTTCCCGCTCACCCAGCAGAGCGAGAGCAGAATTTGCGTTCCGGAAATTCCGAAATCGGCGGGTGCGGCAGCCCCGGTGTGCGTAATCGAGTGGCGAATCCGCACGTTGTAGAGCGTCACCCTGCGCGCCGACGCTCCGATAGTCACGCCGTTCTGCGTTTCCTCAATCGAAATGTCGCGCGCCCACGCATCGCTCACCGCATCCATCCGCAGCATCGTGAACTGACCCTCGGTGATGGGCTTGTCGTCCGCAGGCGCGATCACCCGCAGCGACTCGATCCCCACTTGCGAAATCCGCCCGGGGAAATCGTATTTCACGATCGTCGCGCCTTCGGTCCCGAGCATGCTTGCGTCCAGCGCATCGCTGAGTGGCACGTCCAGCGTGATCCGGTTTTTCGAAATCGTCTTGATCACGCGATCGGTGCGAATGGACGTACCGGGTTTGATCCAGGTCTGCTGCTTGCCATCGCGAACCAGGGTGTCCATTCCCATGAAGTGCACCCACGCCTCGGTCACCGGACGGCGAATCAGGATCTTGTCGCCGGGCGCGAAGCCCGCCGTCGACTTCACCTCAAATGAATCCGCACCCGAAGGAACGTACGCATCCGTGATTTTCGCCGGCTGCCCGGCCTCCTTCCACGTGCCCGTTCCGCGAATGTCGAGCAACCGATGCGGCGCGCCGGTCATGCGAATCGTCGTTCCCTTGGGCCCGGCGCCACTGCCGCGCAAAACCACACCGCTGCTTGCGATCGACAGCGTGCCCGCGGTCTCAAAAACCCCCGCTGCGAGCAGCACTGCGCCGCGAAAACCATTCGCATCCGC
>DASYPO010000448.1:0-23713 GCA_036006545.1 Bryobacteraceae bacterium | reverse complement strand
CTTCTTTTCGGCGGTTTTTGTTGATTCGGATAGGGCGAAAGAGCTAGGCTTCGGAGGTGTCCAACCCTCGCGGAACGCCGCGCGTAGCCGTCATCGGCGCCGGTGCCTTCGGGCGGAATCACCTGCGCGTGATCCAGCAGTCCCCTAACGCCACCCTGGCTGGCGTATTCGACACGGATGCCGAGCGTGCGCGGAATGCCGCCACCGCCTCCGGGTGCCCGGCTTTCGGGTCTCTTGAGGATCTCGCCGGCTCCGCCGACGCGGCGGTGATCGCGACCCCCACCATTACCCACGCGTCCATTGGATGCCGCTTGATGGAACTTGGCCTGGACGTGCTGGTCGAAAAACCCCTGGCGCACGATCCTGCAGCGGGACGCGAGCTGGTCGATACCGCGGCGCGACAGGGCCGCATCCTGCAAGTGGGGCACCTCGAGCGCTTCAATCCGGCCATTCTGGCGCTCGAAAAAGTGATTACCACTCCGCTCTTTTTCGAAGTGCACCGCTTGAGCGAGTTCAGCCCGCGCAGCCTGGACGTCGATGTGGTGCTGGATCTCATGATCCACGACATCGATATCGTTCTGACGCTCACCGGCAGCATGCCCGAAGAAATCCGCGCAGCGGGCATCTCGATTCTCTCGTCGAAAGTGGATATCGCCAATGTGCGGCTGCAATTCCCCGGCGGGTGCGTCGCGAATCTTACCGCCAGCCGCGTCTCCACCGAACGCGTCCGCAAACTACGCCTGTTCCAGCCTCACGAGTACATTTCGCTCGATTACGGACGTCAGGACGCCGCCCGCTTCGGCGTCGACCCGCCCATGTCCATCCGTTTTGCGCCGCTTGAAATTGCCAAGGACGAGCCGCTGCGTCTGGAGCTCGAACACTTCTTCGAGTGCGTCGCAACCCGCAATCCGCCGCGCGCGGGCGGCGCCCAAGCGCTCCAGGCATTAGAAGTGGCGCACGATATTCTTACTAAAATCGAGGAGCACGCACAACTAGTTTCGAGAACTCTCGCAGCTTTGTGACGCAGGTCCTCTCCGCACCTGCCATTTCCTGTGGGCAGGTGATCCCTTGTTACCTTGCTATTTCCTGTGGGCAGGTGATCCTTGTCACCTGCCATTTTGTAACGCGGCTCGTGGCGCGGGCTTCAGCCCGCAGCGTCGGCTTCAGCCGGCGTCCCCCGCTGTTGTTGTAACGCAGGTGATCTTATCACCTGCATTCTCACGCAGCTAATCTCGTCGCTTCGGTTCCTGTGGGCAGGCGATCTTGTCACCTGCCAGTTGTAACGCAGGCGGTCGTTTAGCCACCTGTTTTTCCGCCTTTGTTTTGGTTTGGCACGGCTCCTTGTGGCAGCCGACCTTGCCACCTGCCAGTTTTGTAATGTAGGTGCATGCGCCATTTGTCCGCCGGGCAACTTCCGAGCCCGCAGTAGCGTCCTAACCTGTGGCGGAGTCTCTTTCCCTGGTGGAACCGGTCCAAATCAACGAAATCACGCTCCCGAGCCATTGGGGCAAGCCTCTGGACGAACCCAATTTGGGCCGTCGCATGCTTCGTGCGGGCGTCGGTTCGATTGCATTCCATTTGCTGATCGCATTCCTCTGGTCGGTCCTGCCCGCCTCGCGGCCCCGCAGCTTCATCGCCCTGAGCGGCCCCGATTTGCGCCGATCGATTCCGTTAGTTGCTCCGCCCAAAAGAGAATACGAACCCACGCAGACGGCTCCGAACAAAGGCAAAGTTTCACGCGAATTGGACATCCGCAGCGCCGTCCCAGCGCCCCGGCCGCAAGCCCCGCGCGTCCAGGCGCCGGCGGCATCGCCTGGACCTGTAGCGCAACCCCCGCCCATCCCGGCTCCCGCTCCCACTCCCGTTGAGCCGCCCAAAATCGAGATCGCTGCAGCTCCACCGCCCGCACATGTTGTCGGTGTTGTGCCTACTCAGGCTCCTCCTCCAGCGGCAAAACCGAAGCTGAAATTTGAGTCCGTGGGTGTCAACAATCCTAAGCCCCCGGATCACCAAATTATCCAATCTCCACCCAAGCGAACTGTCGAGGAAATGGCCCGGCAAACCAGCCCGACGGGCGGTGGCGGCGTGATCGTGGGAGACGAGGGCGCGGACCTCGACACCACTCCGTTCAGTCGTCAGGCGCCCGCTCCAGGCCGCATGGCGAGCAATCTCCAGCTCCGCAGCGACGCCCAGGGCGTGGATTTCAAGCCGTACTTAATTCAGGTGCTTGCAGCAGTTCGCCGCAATTGGCTCGCGATCATTCCTGAAAGCGCCCGCTTGGGCAGGCGCGGTCGCGTCATGCTCGAATTCATCATCGATCGAAACGGTGCGGTCCCCAAGCTCGTAATCTCAAGCCCCTCAGGAACCGAGGCTTACGACCGAGCCGCCGTCGCCGGAGTGAGCGCGTCTTACCCGTTTCCGCCGCTCCCGGCCGGTTACAAAGGCGACCAGATCCGCCTCCAAATGGCCTTCACCTACAACGGCCAGTTTCGGTAACGGTAAAGATTCGCAAAGCTGCTAATGAATCAAAGGTTTGCAGCCGCGATGGCCACCTATGCCGGGATCGCGATCCTGGCCGGATTCACGCTGGACGGCGAGTTTCGCTTGGCGGTGTGGATTTTCCTAGGTGGAATCGCGCTAAAGACTTGGATCGATGTGCTCAAGCGTCGTCAGGACTAAGGGCCAGCCGCGCTCCCATCCCCAAAGCTTATTAGGCCGGTTCTAAGGCGTTTCGCCGAGATACGAACCTTCTAAGGTCCTTTAACCTGCTAGTTGCTGAACGTTTCCGGCATGATTTGATTTCCGAATTGGCCAAAACGTTTCACTTCGGTACAGAAAAAGTGGATTTGAGTTCCAGATCGAGACTTGAGATGACATCGCGCCAAAGATTCGTCGCGGCATCGCTTTCCGCTCCGGAATTTCGTCCGCTAAGGTTCCCTAGTGTTTTTAGCACCTTAGGTAGTATGCAGCCGTACTCTATCAATCGGCCGAGCGGTCCATTCTCTTCATGCTGGAGAAGTGGACTGGGGTTTGCATTTACCCAAGCGCTCAACGAAGTCGCCGTCGAAGGAGAGTTTGAATCATGATCCACAAAAGCGCAGCCGCCACCGCCACTGCCCGAACGCTACAAAGCGTGGCGCCGGTGCACAGCCCGGCCAGTCGAACTCGACCGGTTCCGACTAAGCCGATGGGAATCAGCACCAGCCTGCATGCGCCCAGCACCGCCACGAAGAATGATGTGTCGAGAAGTGTAGCCAAGTTGACTGGGGCGGCTCAGGCGGCCCGGCTGGCGCGGCGCGACCGGGTGGTGCTGGAGCATCTCCCGCTGGTGAAGGCAATCGCCGTGCGGGTGCACGAGAATCTCCCGGTGCACGTGGATCTGGACGATCTGGTGCATGCCGGCATCCTGGGTCTCTTCGACGCGGCCAGCAAATACAACCCTGAAAAGCAGGTGGTTTTTTCGAGCTACGCCAAGCACCGCATCAAGGGCGCGATTCTCGACAGCCTGCGGCAGCTCGACTGGGCGTCGCGCGACATGCGCCGCCGTCACAAGCAAGTGGAAGCCGCCACGCGCGATCTGGCAGCGGCCCTGCAGCGCGCTCCCACCGAAGCTGAAGTAGCCAACAAGCTGGGCATGGACGTGGAGCGCTGGCGCCAGATGATGCTGGACCTGCGCAACGTGGGCCTCATTTCGGCCTCCACCCGCGCCAACGATAGCGAAGACCTTCCGGCCCCCGATTTTCCGTCCGGTCCGGAAACGCAGCCGGATTCCATGTGCGCGCGGGAGCAACTGCGCAGCGTGTTGGGCGTCGCGATGCAGACACTGCCCGAGCGGTATCGCAAAGTGGTGATGTTGTATTACACCAGCGAGATGACCATGAAGGAGATCGGCGGCGTGCTGGGCATTAACGAAAGCCGCGTCTCGCAGATCCACAAATCGGCGCTCGAGAAGATGAACGTAGCGCTAGTTTCCACCGGCATCACTTCGAGCCACGCATTTTAAGAAGAGCCTCTAGTCGTAGCGCTCCCACAGTTCGGATACAAGCAAGCCGAACCAGTCCGATTCGGTGCGCGAGAGTTGAAAGCCGCAAGCTTGGAGAAACGGCCGGTGGTCCACTAACCGGCGCACCTGCAAGCCGGTGGTCCAACGAAAGAACGTATAAAGCAGCGCCAGCCAGGCGCGTGTCCAGACCATTCTCAAGCCGCCCGGCCGTTCGCGAAACTCGGCGATCAGCCAGCGCGTGCCAACCTTACTCACCGACGCCAGGCGCTGCACCACGCGTTGCACATCTTCGTGGTCGAAACAATCCAGCAGGAAATTGGTGACGATCAGATCGAATGGCGCTTGGGGCAGCGGCGCGGTCAGCACGTCACCCTGCTTGAAATTGACCTTGGAACTCGCGACCCGAGAGCGCGCCAGTTCCAGCATACGTGCACTGAGGTCCAGGTAGTCGATCGAGGCTTCGCGATTCTGCTCGACCAGCCGCACCAGAAACCGGCCATCGCCATCCCCCACCACAAAGACCCGGCGCGCGTCTGAAACCTCTGGCAGAAATGCGACCCGCCGCCGCATCAGCGCACCGCCGAACGCGCCATACTCCATCCACCGATACCAGCGGGCGATCGGATCGCAGTTCAAAACAATTTTCCGGCGAGTGGCAACAACGGCAACGGACTCAGCAGCGCGACGTCGGCCAGCACGCGAAGCGCGTTCGAGGATAAACGCAGACGCGATCGATCCAAGCAGATGAAAGCCAGCGCGCTGGCAAACTCGGCGGAAGCCAGCACCGGCCGGTGCGCCGCGAGCGTAACCGCGGCCGCCACCGCGATGCACGCGGCCAGTCCGGCGGTGGGCCAAATCGCGGCATGCTCCCAGGCCTCGATCGCGCGGCAATTGATCCAGCACAGAGCCGAGAAAAACGCGATGGTCAGAACATCTTCGCTGGATCGAACTCTGCTCCATGCGTCGAGCGATGCACCCAGCGCGAACAGGATTGCGACCGCGGCTTCCTTCGGCCAGAACCGGCGCCAGCGGCGAGGTGCGGCATGCACCATTGCGAGATACACGGCGACGGCTGCGACCAACATTAGCCCATGCTTCAGCACAGGTGGATCGAGACGCGTAAGCGCCAACCAGGCAGCCGCGGCGAGCAGCCCGATCCAGATCGGAAGCACCGTACGCCAATGTTGCCGATAAAAAGCGTGACGAGGCGATGGTGCTTCGTAGGCTTCGCTGCGAAACGCGTCCAGCATGCGGTCGCCCGCGTAAATCAGCCAGACAGTGATCGCCAGCAGCACGGCGGACACCGCGCGCCATTCGGCGTGAAAACATCGGGCGAACAGCAACTGCCAGACCAACGCCACCAGCGGCGCATCCAGGCTGAGCAGGTTCGGCCATAACCAAAAAGGTCGGCCCACGATTCTATTATCTATCCGGTGCCGCCGTAAGGTGCGCCTTTTTTGCTATTTCACCTCAACCCGGACGCTGATTGAAGACTCGCCCGCGGTGATGACTAAGTTTCCGCCCGATCCCACGTTCGGTAGTTTTACATTGATCTGGATCGCGCCCTCGACCAAATCCAAAGAAGCGCCTGCATACTGAACTTCACAGGGAAGGGTGGACAGAGTGGCGCTGACCTGCGCTCGAACTTGCGGTAGCGTCACACCCGCGAGCCCACCATCTGTCCCCTCCGGCGTGGTTCTTCCAAACCCAGTCATGTACAGCGTGACAACCGACCCGCCGCGAGCTGGGTTATCGAGAGAATTCAGCTTGCCATCCTCATTTACAACAACCGGTGAGGAACGCCGGATAGTGGAATCGTAATAATAAAACGGCAATGGCGCCGTATCGGTCATCGAAACCACGAATGCATCGGAAAGCACGCCATTGAATTCAACCTGAACTCGTGTTTGCTGCCGTCCGTACAGATCGAAAGGAATGATGGCATTGACTTGACCCTTGCTGGTATAGAGGACCCGTCCCGGAATTCCATCGAAAAGCACGCGCGTTCCCCCGAGGATGGTGGGAACGCGCCGGTCGGCTCCAAGCACTGGGCCCACACCCGCATTCGGTCCCAAGCCCGCGCCAAAAATCTCTACGATTTCGCCGGGCGCATAGTCGGGGAAGAAAATTTCTTTCGGGTTGGGAAGAGATGCGATGACTGGCTGCGCCGCAGGTCTGCAAGCACTCGTGAAGATTTTCCGCACGCGATGCAAGTCGCGGTCTGCGACGTAAAGATCGCCGTTTGCATCCTGCGACAGGATCAGCACTGGCTGTCCAAACGGAACGACGCCTGAAATCCCGAACCCCAGAAACTCCGAGAAATCGCCATTCGAAACCGAGCCGACTCCACCCCCTGCAAGAAGTTCGCTGATCCGCCCGTCCGTTGAGCCGACAAAGATTCGTCCAGATGGCCCGCCGGCGACCGAGGCAACCCTGAAATTCGCCGGGAGCGGAATACCGCCGGCATTCGGACCGAAGCGAAAAATTGACTGGGGCGCTCCCACCAGCAAGTTGTCTTGTGCATCTACGGCCATCCCCGCAAACCCCGGCAGAAGCGACTGCGTCAGACTGCCGTTAAAGTCGAAAATCGTGGTTAGCTTTCCTTCGGGAGAAACTCGCAGTCCAATCCCCGGGCCCCCGCCGAGCCGGGTCGTAAAAATGTAAACCACGCCCTTGGAGTCCACGGCCAATCCCTGCGTCGACATCAGGTTTATCGAGGTAGCGGTCACTTCGACACCCATTCCGGGTAAGGGGCCATTTCCGCCGCCCGCGACCGTGAGGGGAGTGGTCGAGCCCGGACTGATCTTCACCACCGTGCGGGTTAAGAGCACATACAGATTCTCAGCTGCGTCCAAAGCCACGGAGAGCGGCGCGGCTACACCGATCGTGGTCTGTATTCCATCGGGCCGGATCTTGCGAACCACGTTGTTCCCGTAGTCGGCGACATACAAGCTACCATCACGTCCCACTGCTGAGCCAAGCGGACCGCGGAAAAGCACGCCCAGTGCAGGCGCGCCGATTGCCGGACTCCCAAAGTAATAACGTCCAGCAACGGCTGTTCCTTCTCCACTTTGCACGACCGGCGCAATACTGTAGCCTTGCACTGCATAAACCGTTCCCTCCGGCGCAAGGGCGATACTGGGCACATGACCGAAGGCCTGCAAACCGGCAAAGCGCAATAACGTGGACCGATCGGGACTCAACTGGAGCATCTCCGCTGCTCCTTCAAAAACAATACTCTGGTCGGGCATTAGCACCAAATTGCTCGAGACAGCAATCGCAGTCTCCGTTGCGGGGCTTGGCAAAGGGCGGGAGTGTGAGGCCGGATTCCCGGCGATCGTTCGAATGGCGCCCGCAGCGGAGACTTCACGAATTACGTTGTTCCCGTTGTCTGCGACATAAATCGTCCCGTCGCCACCCACGGCGACGCCGCGCGGCGAGTTCAGCAGCGCCTTCGTCGCAGGTCCGCCATCGCCACCATAACAACATGGCTGTGAGTTTCCTCCGGCGGGCGCAATCACGCGCGCGTGGGTCTTTCCAGCAACGGTCGATATAACGTTGTCCAGCCCGATCCTGCGGATCACGTGATTATTCGTGTCGGCGAAGAAAATTACACCCTTGGCATCGACTGCGAGCGCCGTTGGTCCGTTGAGTTCGGCCCTGCTCGCGTTACCGCCATCGCCGTCGAAGCCGGGATGCCCGGTTCCCGCAAGCGTGGTAATCGTGCCGTCCGAAGACACACGCCGAATTTGGTTATTCCCGGTATCGGCAATGAGGAAACCACCGCCCGTGAGAGGAAGGACGTCCTCCGGCGTTTTCAACGATGCGACCGTAGCCGACCCGCCATCACCGGTGCGCGCAGCAACACCATTTCCCGCTATGGTGACGATTTTTCCGTCTTTTCCGACCATGCGGATGCGATGGTTGTAGGTGTCAGCAATGTAGAGATTGCCGGATGAATCGAAGTTTAGACCCGACGGATACGCGAGGAACGCGGAGGTCGCTGGGCCGCCGTCGCCGCCGAAGGTAGATGGAATGCCCGCGATAACTTGGGATCTGCAATTCTGTTGACCTGCGGCGTTGAATGATAATACAACGCAAATACAGAGAATTAATAAAAACGAACGGGCTGGCATTGGCACAATAAAAATAGCATGACTTACTCTTTGGGGGCGATTCCGAGGGCCTTCATCTTGCGATATAAATGGCTGCGCTCCAGGCCGAGCATTTCCGCCGCGCGCGTCACATTACTCTTGGCCTCTTCCAGCTTTTTCAGAATGTAATCACGCTCCGCTGCCTCGCGAACCTGCTGCAGACTGCCGAAGCGGTCCATGGGCCGGTCGAACACCGCGCGCCGCGAGCGATCCAGCGGAATATGCCGCGCGTCTATGCGCACTTGCGGATTCATGATCACGATCCGCTCCATCAGATTGCGCAGCTCGCGCACATTGCCCGGCCACGGATAATCTTCCAGCACGCGCAACGCTTCTTCGGTCAACTCCTTGGGCTTGCGTCCGTACGCCGTTGTGAACTCGTTCAGGAAATGCTCGCCCAGCAGACGCACGTCCTCGATCCGTTCGCGCAGAGGCGGCACGTGGAACGGGACGACATTCAGTCGATAGAAAAGATCCTCGCGAAAATTCCCCCGCTCGATCTCCTCTTCCAGATTCTTGTTGGTCGACGCTACAACGCGCACGTCCACCTTTAACCACTCGTTTCCGCCCACTGGCTCAAAGCGCTGCTCGTCGAGCGCGCGCAGGACCTTTGCCTGGGTCTTGAGCGACATGTCGCCCACTTCGTCCAGAAACAACGTTCCACCGTCGGCCTTCTGCAGCTTGCCAATCTTGTCTTCCAGCACGCCGCCGAAGCTGCCCTTGCGATGCCCGAACAGCTCGCTTTCGATTAGCTCTTCGGGGATCGCCGCGCAGTTCACTTCGATGAAGGCTTCCGATGCGCGCGCGCTGGCGGCATGAATCGCGTGCGCGATCAGTTCCTTACCGGTGCCGCTTTCCCCGAAAATCAGGACGCGGCCATTTGTAGCCGCCATCAGTGCAAGCTGTTGCCGCAGCGCTTTCATCGGAACGCTCTCGCCGATGATCTTTGGCTTAGTGTCGCCCGATTCCCGCAGACGGGCCAGTTCACGCTCGAGCCGCCGCTGTTGAATCGCGTTGTTCAAAACCACCGTGACCTTCTCGATGGTCAGCGGCTTTTCCAGAAAATCGAAGGCGCCCAGCTTGGTGGCGCGCACCGCCGTCTCGATGGTTCCGTGGCCGGAAATGATGACCACCTCGGGTCGATCTTCCACCGCCATTTCCTGAATCCGCGCCAATGTTTCGAGGCCGTCCATGCCGGGCAGCCACACGTCCAGCAGAATTGCGTCGTAGGCTTGCCGCGCCAGTTCTTCGAGACAGGCCTCGCCGCTCTCGACCGCGAGACAATCGAAACCTTCGTCTTCGAGCACGCCGGTTAGCGATTCGCGAATACCTGGCTCGTCATCGACGATCAGCACGCGCGATTTTCTGGAGCGCGGGGTCAAGCGCGAATCTCCGCCTCGGCCGCTACCGCGATGGGCACTTCCACGTAGAAGCAGGCGCCGGCGGGACGATTGTCCTCGACGCGAATCCGCGCGCCGTGCTCGCTGACGATGTGGCTCACGATTGCGAGCCCGAGACCGGTGCCGCGGTTCTTGGTCGAGAAATAGGGCAGGAAAAGTTTCTCCTTGTCACCGGCGGAGATGCCGCACCCGGTGTCGGCCACCAGGATCTCCACGCTCTCGTTAGCGGTGATCTGCGTGGTGACGAACAACCGGCGCACCAGCGAATCGCGCATGGCTTCGGCAGCGTTGTCGACCAGGTTCACGACCACGCGCTTGAACTGCTCGGGATCGACATGCACCGGTGGAAGGCCGGTCGACAGCTCCACGCGCAGGTCGATCGACTCCAGCCGTCCGGCGAAAACATCCAGCGCGTTCCGCACGATTTCATTGAGGTCGCACGGCACCGGCTGCGCGGCAGGAAAGCGCGAGAATTGCGAAAACTCGTCGGCCAGCGCCTTCACCGATTCCACTTCGCGCGAAATGGTGGCGGCGCACTCGCGCAGGATTCGCTGCGAATCGCGAGTGGCATCGGTTCCGCGATCCAGCAATCGAGCAATCCTTTCGGCGCTAAGCGCGATCGGCGTTAACGGATTCTTCAATTCATGCGCGATGCGCCGCGCGACTTCATGCCAGGCCGCGGCTTTTTGCGCGCGTAATACTTCGCTGGTGTCTTCCAATACGACGACGAATCCGGCCGCGGCGGGAGGGCGCTCGACTAACGCCGAAACCGTGATGGCGAGGTGAAAAACCTGTCGCGGAGTCTCCAGATCGATCTGGCTGGCGGCGACGCCGGTGCGCCGCGCACGCTTCATCAGGTATTCGATCTCCACCACGTCTTCGCGCGGGAAAAGATCTTGGAGATGCGTCGCTTTGCTCAACTGGTCGGCCGCGAAAAGGCCGTGCAGCGCGCGATTCACACGCTGGATCCGTCCGTCGGCACTAAGCGAAATAACACCGGTGGGGATGCTTTCGAGAATCGCCTCGGTGAAGCGGCGGCGGCTCTCGAGCTCACGGCCGTTGGCTTCCAACTCCTGCGTCATTTCGTTGAAAGCGCGCACCAGCGTGGCAAGCTCGTCCATGGCCTTGACCTGCACACGATACCCCAGGTTGCCTTTGCGCACTTCTCCCGCGGCTTCCAGCAAAGCCGCGATGGGCTGGCCGATCTGGCGCGAAAGCAGCAGCGCGATCCAGGTCGCCACGAAGAGAATGAACAGCGCGATCACCAGCAGGAACAGCATGTACAGACGCCGGATCGAATTTCGATTATTGGCGAGCTGGTCGTAATCGCGAACGTAAGTCTGAATCTCCGACTGCTTCTGCTCCAGGTTCACGCCAGGGCGAACGCGCACGATCAGCGTGCCTTGATCGCCGAATTCGGCCCGCGCGGTGAAGAGCTCACTGCCGCTGCTTTCGTCCTGGCAGAGGTGCCGTGCGGACCCATCGGCGCTTTGCACACGCAGATCCGCGATGCGATTGTCCGCGCACAGCTTCGCGAAATCGGCGGAACCGGCGCGTACTTCGGGCAGCGCGGCGATCCAGTTCACCAGCGCCTGCGCGCGGCCCTGCACTTCGTCGCCCAGCGCGACGCCGGTGTCGATCAGATCGATGCGTATGCCTTCGGCAGGGCGGCTGAACCATTTGTCGACGGTGCGGTTCAGAATCGCGTAGCCGAAGACCACCAGAAATACGACCGGCAACAAACTGAGCGCGAGAGCGCCCAGCACGAGTCGCGACTTGACGTGCGAGCCTTCGCGATTGGCCTGACGATCGAGGTATAGCTTCACGCTGGTGCGGAACAGCATGAATCCCAGCGTCACCGTGAGGATGATGATCAGCGTGGAAACGGCCCACAATGCGAAGGTTTGCGCGGCGTTCGACGGACCGTATTCGCCGAAATTGAAGGAGACCTGCCACACCACCAGCGTCAGCAGGATGGCGAGCAGAACCAGCCCGGAACCGTACAGGTACCGCTTGCGCATGAGTCCCTTCAATTATAGAAGGAGCCCGCGTAATACTGCCGCGATGCGCAAGTTATCCTGAAAGACTGTGCCGAAACCACTGGATGGCATTCGCGTGCTGGATTTTTCGCACGCTTTGGCGGGTCCGTATTGCACTCTGCTGCTGGCGCAATACGGCGCCGATGTTTTCAAAATCGAATCGCCCGACGGCGGCGATGTGGGCCGTAGCTGGGCTCCGCCTTACACCGGAGATGAGGCGTCTTATTTCCTGGGAATCAACGCCGGCAAACGCAGCCTGGCCATCGATCTGAAAAAGCCCGAGGGTTTGGCCTTGTGTTTCGATATGATCGAGCACGCCGACGTGTTGATCGAAAACATGCGGCCCGCTACTTTCGACCGTCTGGGCCTAGGGTACGAGCAAGCGCGCGCGCGGAATCCTCGGCTCATTTACTGCTCGGTTTCGGGCTACGGGCAGAACGGACCGTCGCGCGACGATCCGGCCATGGACCTGATCGTGCAGGCGTCGAGCGGTCTGATCAGCGTCACTGGAGTCGAGGGCGGCGAGGTGGTTCGCTGCGGGCATTCGGTGGCGGATATTACGTCGGGCATGTTCGCGCTGATCGGAATTTTACTGGCGATTGAATCGCGCCATCGCACCGGCGTGGGCCAGTTCGTCGACGTTTCCATGCTGGATTCGATGATTTCCGCGATGTGTTCGAACTTCGCTTACTACATCGGTTCGGGAACTTTGCCGGGCCCTATGGGGACGCGCTTTGCGACCATCGTGCCGTATCGCGGATTTCCATGTGCCGATCGCGAGATCATCATCGCGGTCGCGAGTCCGAAACTGTGGGTCGAGTTTTGCATCGCCATGGGGCGCCCGGAGTGGACCAATGATCCGGATTACATCGATAACGCAGCACGTGTGAAGAATCGCAACGTGCTGGAACCGATGATTATCGAGCTGTTCCGCTCGAACACTTGTGAGTATTGGATCGGCAAGTTGCGCGAGCGCGGGATTCCGTGCACGCCGGTTCGAAATCTTGAAGAGGTCATGAACGATCCGCAGGCGTCGGTGCGCGAGATGTTTCCGTTAATCGGCGCGTCGCGCGTGACCGGGACGCCGGTTAAGTTATCGGCGACCCCGGGCAGCGTCCCACGGCCCGCGCCGAAACTGGGCGAGCATACCCGCGAAGCGCTGGCCGAGCTGCTGGGACTGGATGAGGCGGCGCTAGATCGGCTGACGAAGGTCGGGGCGATCCCCTGATTCGTTACGCCGCTGGGCGCGGCGGCTACGCTTCGGCCTGCTTGCTGAGGCCGAACCAGCGATCGACCCGGCTACCCCATCGATCGCGAACCTCGTTGGCTTTCTCCGCCGACGCTCCGAAAAGTTGGAGGTGCAGTGTCAACATCGACTTGCCACCACATCGTTCGCAAAAGATGCAGAAGGTGGAGTTGGCGAGTTCGAGCATGCAACACCCCACGTTATCCAGATGCCGGACTTTCCCCTCGAGCAGTTCGCCGTCCGAGGTTCGGATACGAAACGCGGCGCCAGGCTGAAGATTCTCGAGCGAACCCTCCGCGCAAAGTCCGTCGGGTCCAGTTAGCTTTTTCCAAGACTCGGGTCGCGGCTCGTTCAGCATGCGAAACACGGCGATGTTGCGCACCGCCGCAATGCCTTGTTCGGCGCTGGCTTTCAGCATCAGCATGAACACGGGCCACGCGCCGGTGTAGGAGTTGAATTCGTTATCGAAATCCGCGCCATCTTCGAAGCCCGAGTGGACCAGACGCAGCATGGTTGTGCCGCCGCCCTGACTCTCGATGAAGTAATCGATCACGCTGGGGGGCTTGCCGGGCGCGCGATCGGCCGTAAGTTGCAGGTGCTTACCCGGCTCCCAGATCGCGATGTTCTGGCCGCCGCCTTCCATGCCTTCTACCCACGTTCCTGAGATGGTTCCGCCCACGCCAGGCTCGACCTTTACGATCGGCGCAAACCAGCTCGCGACGCCGTCGGCGGTACTTAGCGCTTCCCAGACTTTTTCGGGGGACGCGGCGATTTCAATTTTCTTCTCGTACTGACGGCTCATGATTTTCTCCTATTGCATTCGGACTGAGGTTGCATCCGCGGTTTCGTTGGACGCGATCGCAGGATACACGCCGCACACCAGGCGAAACCGCCGCCCACCGGGCGCCGACTCGTTATGATACTTCGCGGCTAGCCTAGCGATTTCCTGAGCGAGTTCTCCGGCGAATTCACTTCGCGCGGCGGGGGACGTAAAGCGCACGTCCACTTCCATCGCCATGGTTGAAATTCGCTTGCCGGCTTTTTCGGCGCGGCTGGACAACACCGCCAGGTCACGGATCGCTCGCGCGGCAAGCGCGACCAGGTAGCCGACCGAGAACCGGTCGCGCTGCTGTTCCTCGGTCGCGCCCGGCTTGCCGAGCGTGCCCAGCGCCTCCGGACTGATCACGTAGCTGCGTGCCGCGGCGCGTAGGACCCGCTCAAAACAGTTGCCCTTGCGCCGTTCTTCCACCAGCTCGACCAGGCCGGCGGTTTCGAGTTCGCGCAAATGATAATTCACCTGCTGCCGGGGCAGGCCCAACGTTCGAGCAATGCCGGCCGCCGACGCAGGCTCTGCGAGACTTTCGAGAATTTGCATGCGAGCGGGGCTGAACAGCGTCGCCGCCGTCGTACCACTTTGAATGACTTGGATCGCCGCCGCCATCGAGTCCTCATTAGATCACCGACAAATGCAGTTGTCAAGGAGAATTGTTATTTCGGAGAGCGTTCTCAACGTTTCGAGGGAAACGAGCGTATTTAGTAGTGACGTGGCTACCGAGGAGCTTACGCTGGCGATCCTAACCCGCAAGGCAGACCGGCAGACGGGTGCGTTCGAGCAGTTGCTGGCCGCGCACGAACGCATGGTGGTGGGCACGGCGTTTCGGATTCTGGGGCGCATGGAAGACGCGCAGGACGCGGCGCAGGACGTGTTCCTGCGGCTGCACCGCCACATGGATCGGATCGAGAGCGAACCGAAGGCGTGGCTGTACCGTGTGACCGTGAACGTCTGCAACGATTTTTTCCGGCGGCGGATGGCGACCACGGAACTGGACATCGCGCACGCGGATCCGTCGCCCGGGCCGGATCATGCGCTTTCGATGGAGGAGCGCAAGCGGCTCCTAATGGAAGGACTGCAGACGCTGCCGGAGCGCGAGCGGACGGCGGTGGTGCTGCGGGAGATCGAGGGGTTGTCGACGCGCGAAGTCGCCGAGATTCTGGGTGTGGAAGAAGTGACGGTGCGCAGCCAGATTTCGGCGGCGCGGGTGAAGCTGGCGAAGTACGTCCAGCGAACCACGCGGAAGCGAAGCTGAGGAAACGGAAATGAATTGCCAAGAGTGCGAGAGATTGCTGGCGGCGGACGAAACGTCGGCGGGGCTGGATCGGCACCTGGCGGAGTGTGTCGAGTGCCGAGAGCTTGCTGCGGATCTTCGGGCAAACGCGGAAGCGTTTCGCGAAATGACGGCGATGCCGATGCCGAGCGTGCGCGGGGCGGTGCTGGGGCAGGTGCGGGCGAGAGAGACGCGTCGTCAAGTTGCGCGCTGGGGTTGGGCGCTGGCTGCTGCTGCGGCGATGCTGATGGTGTTCGTCGCGACGCGGCAGGCGCCGGAAGTGCAACGGCAGGCGACAAGATCGCCTGCCCTACAGGAAGAGCAACGGCGGGCGACCCCGCTTGCGGGTTCAGAAAAAAGATTGGCTGCCCAACAGAACAGACAGGCGACAAGATCGCCTGCGTTACTGATCGCCCGCGAAATGCGCCAGCAGGCGAGCCCGCTTGCGGGTTCAGAAAAAAGAGCGCCTGCCCCGCAAGAGCCGCTGAAAGTGAAAATGCTGACGTCCGATCCGGACGTGGTGATTTATTGGTTGATCGAACCCAAGGAAGGAAGCGAATAGAGAATGAGACGAATAATCTGGACACTGTTGATGACCGCGGCACTGGCGGCGGCGCAAGCGCCCGAAAAAGTAGTACAGAAAATTATCGAGGTGCGCCACGCCGATCCCGATCGGGTGGCAAATGCGCTGCGCATCTTTGGTGTAACCGCGGCCTCCGATCGCAACCTGCACATGGTTTCCGTGCGTGGCACCGCGGAGAGCGTGGCTGCGGCAGAGGATGCCGTGAAGAAACTGGATATCGCGCCGGTGAACGTGGAATTGGCGGTGTATCTCTTGAACGGCTCGCCGGATGCGAAGCAGGGCGGCGACGAGGGAATTCCGACGGAGCTCGCCTCCACGGTCAAGCAACTGCGCACTCTGTTTACTTACAAGGGGTATCGTCTGACGGAATCTTTCGTTCTGCGCGGACGCGACGGCGCGGGCGCGAACACGAGCGGCAGCATTCCGAACGCGAACCAGACGTACGAATTCCGCTATCGGTCAGCATCTGTATCGGCGGGATCGCCGCGCGTGGTGCACGTCGACGACATGATGCTCCTAGTCTCCACTCCGACGCGGGCCGTGGACAAAGACAACCAGATCATCTACCGGCGCGCGCAGATCGGCACCAATCTGGACGCGGCGGAGGGACAGAAAATCGTGGTCGGCAAATCCAACACCAACGGAACTGACGACGCGATGATTTTGGTGGTAACGGCGAAGATCGTGCAGTAAAAACCGCATTGAAGTGAGCGCGCTATACTGCTCATTTCGTCATGCGATCCATCCAGCTCGTCGCCCCGCGCACGCTTGAAGAACGCGAAATGCCGCAGCCGCCCGATCCGGGTCATGGTGAAATCACCGTCCGGATTCGGGCGGTTGGCGTTTGCGGCAGCGATCTGCACTGGTATCAGGACGGGCGCGTCGGCGAGTACACCACGCATTATCCGATCGTGCTGGGACACGAGCCGGCGGGCGAGGTAGTCGCGGTCGGACCGGGGGTCAAGACATTCGCTACCGGTGATCGCGTGGTGATCGAACCCAGCCTCACCTGCGGACATTGCGAGCACTGCCTGAAGGGTCACCACAACAATTGCCTGCACTGCGTGTTCATGGGCGGCGTGCAAGCGCCCGGCAGCTTTCTGGAATTCGCGACGATCCCGGCGGGCAACGCGACGCGCTTCTCGAAAGAATTTACGTTCGCGCAAGCGACGCTGGCCGAGCCGCTGGCGGTGATGATGCACATGCTGGAGCTGATCGACATTCACGTAGGCGATACGGTCGCGGTCACAGGGGCGGGTCCCATCGGAATGCTGGCGGCGGCCGTCGCGAAGGCTTCCGGCGCGGGGCGCGTGTTCGTCGCCGACAAGCTTGGTTACCGGCTGAAAATGGCGCAGGCCATGGGCGCCGACGCGACTATCGACATGTCGTCCGCGTCTCTGGTCGAAAGCGTCCTCGCGGCGACGCGTCAACGCGGAGTCGACCTGGTGCTCGAATGCGCGGGCGCGGCTGAAACTGTCAATGCGGGGATTCGGATGGCGCGCCAGGGCGGCACGGTGATGCTGATAGGAATTCTGAGCGAGCTCAATCCGAAGATCGACATCCATACCGCGATGATGAAAGAGCTGAAGCTGCAAACGCTGAAGCGCTCGAATCACTGCGCGCAGGAAGCGCTAACGCTGCTTTCTTCGGGCAAGGTGCCGATGTCGCTGATCACCCACACGCTTCCGCTGGCGGAAACCCCCAAGGCGTTTCAGATGCTGAACGATTACGCCGACGGCGTGGGCAAGGCCGTGATCGAAATCAACTAGCCGCGTAGCGAACGATGCGAGCAATAGCTATCGATCTGGGCGCATCCAGCGGACGCGCAATTCTCGGCACGCTCGAAGCGGGTCGCCTGACGCTCGAAGAACTGCATCGTTTCGCAAATACACCGGTGCAGCTTCCAACGGGATTGTACTGGGACACGCTGCGACTGTTCCACGAAATTCGACACGGGCTGACGGTGGCGGGCCGCGAGCGCAAGCTTAAGATCGACGGGATCGGAGTGGATACGTGGGGCGTCGATTTCGCAATTCTGGGCGAAGACGGCGCGCTGGCCGATAATCCGCGGCATTATCGCGATGCGCGCAACAACGGAATCCTGGAGCGGACATTCGCCACAGTTCCGCGCGAAGAAATATTCGCGGCGACGGGCATTCAGTTCATGCAGATCAACTCGCTGTATCAGTGGCACGCGATGCAGCTCGCGGGATCGCCAGGGTTGAAGATTGCGACGCGGCTGCTGTTCATGCCGGATCTTTTCAACTATTGGCTCAGCGGGGTTGCGCGCGCCGAGCGGACCATCGCCAGCACTTCGCAATTCTACGATCCGCAGCGGCGGGAGTTCGCGGGCGAGTTGCTGAAGCGCCTGGGCCTCGACGCTTCTTTGCTCGCCGAGATTGTCGATCCTGGAACGCGGCTCGGGGTTTTACTGCCAGAGATCGCGGAAACTAGTGGGCTGGGCGCGGTTCCGGTGTACGCGACCGGAGGTCACGACACGGCATCGGCGGTCGCGGCGGTTCCAGCAGAGGATCGGCAAGATTGGGCCTACATCAGCTCCGGCACGTGGTCATTGATGGGCGTGGAACTGGACGCGCCGGTGATCAACGCGCAATCGCTCGCCGAGAATTTCACCAATGAAGCGGGCGCAGCGGGGAAGATTCGTTTTCTGAAAAATATCGCGGGAATGTGGCTGCTGGAGGAGTGCCGTCGCGATTGGGCACTCGAGGGCCACCGGTTCAATTACGAAGAACTGATGGCGAGCGCTGCGGAGGCTCCGAACGGAATCGCAAAGATCGATCCCGACGCGTTTCTAGAACCCGGCCACATGCCCGCGCGAATATGCGATGCGTGCAAAGCCAGTGGCCATCGGATTCCCGCGAATCCTGGAGAAGTGACGCGCGTGATTCTCGAAAGCCTGGCCGAGCGGTATCGCCAGGTGGCCGCGAGTTTGGAATCGCTAACGGGGCGAACGATTCGCGTGATTCACATCGTCGGTGGCGGGTCGCAGAATCGCTTGTTGAATCAGCTCGCGGCGGATGCGACCGGGCGCACGGTGATCGCGGGACCGAGCGAGTGCACTGCTGCCGGAAATATTTTGATTCAGGCGATGGGGGCGGGCGAATTGAGGGGGCTCGCGCAGGTTAGAGAAGTGGTGCGGGCGTCGTTCCCGGTGGAGCGGTTCGAGCCGGCGAGGTAACGCAGGGTCGAATATGGCCGCGCCACACGCCGACGGGGGCGTCGGCTGCGGGCCAGGGGGCCCGCCCTCCATACGACGGCCGCAAAACCAAGGAGGCAGGCGACCCGCTTGCGGGTTAAGAAAAGATCGCCTTGCCGCGCAAGATTGTCTCCACGGCAAAAACAGACGACGCGGTCGCCTGCGTTACGGCTTGGCGGACGCGGACTGCATCGCGGCGACGCGGGCCTGGAACTCGCGCGTCAAGTGCGGCACGATTCCGATCAGCCGCTCGATCAGCATGAGCTGCGCGCGGTGATGCATTTCGTGCTCCTTGGTCCCCAGCAGCATTTCGAAACGCGTCTTGAAATCAGTGTGCATTCCCGGCGGCATGGCCATCCGCTCGGCCAGAAAATCGTCGGAAAGCGTTTCGACCCAACCGGCAAATTCTTCGCCGCTCTCCTTCAGTAAGGTAACGATTTCCGCCTTGCTGCGCGGCTTTTGCTCTTCCGCTTTCAGCGGGCCAACGAACTCAATGAAATTGAAACCGGCCAGGGTGTTCAGCTTCTCCACGGCGTGGATCTGAAGCTGAATGCGCGGAATCACGGCGATGTGCACCAGTTGCTGCGCCACCGTGCGCGTGTCCTTCGCGGGTTGAAAGCTGTACTTCGATTCATCGATTTCTTCGGCAATGATAATCGTGTTTTTGCGCACCGTGCGAAATGCAGCGGCGAGATCTTTGGCTCCGTAACAATTCATACTTCGAGTTTACTATTCGTGCCGAAGAGCTTCGAGCGGATCGACGCGCGTGGCGCGCCGCGCAGGCACCAACATCGCCACCAGCGCGACCACGATCAACCCCGCGGCGACTCCGCCGAACACCAACGGATCGGTCGCGCTCACCTGATACAGCAGGTTACTCAGTAGCCGCGTAAGAGCGAACGCGCCGGCGATTCCCACAAACAGTCCGATCCCCACGGCGATCGATCCCTGTCGAAGTACCAGTCCCAGAATGCTGGATGGCTGCGCGCCGAGCGCGACGCGGATGCCCAGTTCGCGCCGTCGCTGATCGACCAGATAGGAAAGTACGCCATAGATTCCGATGGCCGCGAGCACCGCAGCGATACCCGCGAACACGGTCATGAGTTGAATCGAGAAGCGTTGCTGCGCCACCGAATCGGCGAGTCGCTGCTCCATGGTCGCGATGCGCGCGATGGGAAGATCCGGATCAAGCGACGCCACCTCCTTGCGCACCGCAGCGGCAAGATTCAGCGGGTCACCCGCCGTGCGCAATGCCACGGCGAATCCTTGCGCCGGCTGTTGCAGACCCGCGAAATAGATCCCGCCGTTGGGCTCCGCCGCGAGGTCGCGATGCTTTACCGATCCCACCACGCCGATGATTTCGCAACCGGTCCCGTTGGGACAAACGATCTTGAGTCCGATGGGATCCTCCTTTGGAAAATATTTCTTGACGAGCTGATCGTTGACCATGGCCACCAGCGGCGTGCCCAGATCGTCCTTGGTCTCGAAGTATCGGCCGCGCAGCAGCGGGACGCCGAGCGTTTCGAGCAGTCCCGGGGTGGCCTTGCGTTGGCCGACCACCGGAGTTGGCTCGCCTGGGTTGGGAGCGCGCCCGACGATTCCGAAAGATCCCGCGGAATCGCTGTTCGAGAACGGAAGCTGGTCGGTGATGCCCGCGCCGGTCACGCCCGGCAGCGCGCGCATTTTTTCGACGAGCGCTCGTTGGAATGAGGCGAGCTGCGCCGGATCACGGTAACGCGCGGGCGGAAGCGTAAGTTGAAAGGTAAGCAGATGGTCGGGGCGGAAACCGGGATCGGTGCGCTCCAGTCGAATGAAGCTGCGCACCAGGAGTCCCGCGCCGATCAGCAGCACCAGCGATGCGGCCACTTCCAGCGCGACCATCGATTCGCGCAGCAGGCGTCGCCCGCCGCTCGATCCGCGCGAACCTTCTTTCAGCGCGTCGTTCAGATCCACACGCGAGGCTTCGAGCGCGGGCGCGAGTCCGAAGATCACGCTGGCCGCCAGCGATAACAGCATCGTAAATCCCATCACCCAGAGATTGATTCCGAGATTCGGATTGCGCACGATTTCGCGCGGGCCGAAGTGCGAGAACGAGTACACCGCTGCATACGCCAGCGCCATTCCAAGCACGCCCGCGACGATCGCTAACAGCACGCTCTCGGTCAGCAGTTGGCGGATTACGCGCGATCGGGCAGCTCCCAGCGCCGCGCGTATGCTCATTTCTTTCCGGCGCATCACCGCGCGCGCCAGCAGCAGGTTCGAAACGTTCGCGCAGGCGATCAGCATGACCGCGCCCACTGCGGCGAGCAGCACCAGCAGCGGCGTCTTCAAGTCGCCAGTCACGCGCTCGGCGAGTGGATCCACTTCCAGCGAGTAACCGAACGTGGCTGGATAATTCTGCGGATTCTCGCGCGCGATGCGGGCTGCCACGGTCTGCATTTCCGCGTTGGCTTGCGCCAGCGAGACGCCCGGCTTGAGACGCGCGACGACGTCGAGCGACTGACGCCCGCGTCCGCCTGGTCCGATCTCAGCGGGCTTGAACGACAGCGGAACCCACACGTCGCCCGCTGAGCGGAATTCCAGAAACGGATGGATGACGCCCAGGACGCGGTAGCTTTCCTGGTTCATCAGAATGTTCTGTCCAACGATGGCGGGATCAGATCCGAAGCGTCGTTTCCAGAGTCCCTCGGAAATCACGGCCACGTGATCCTTGCCCGGATCTTCGTCCTCGAAATTGAACACCGTGCCGAGGATGGGCTTCACATCCAGCATCGAAAAAGCCGCGGCCGAGACGCGCAGGCCCCCGACGCTTTCGGGATCGCCCCTGCCGGTCAGCGTGAAGGTGCGATTTTCGATGGCCGCCTGATGGGAAAAGCTGGTCGCCATGCGCCGATAATCCATCACCTCGGGCGGCGAGGCTGGAATCTTGTTCAGCGAAAATTTCTTGAGATTCTCCGCGATGTAGACCAGTTGCTCGGGATTGCGGTAAGGCAGCGGATGCAGAAGCAGTGCATCGACCGCGGAGAAGATCGCGGTGTTGGCGCCGATTCCGAGCGCAAGGGTCAGCGCGGCGATGACGCTGAATCCCGGATTTTTCGCGAGCTGGCGGAGGGCGTAGCGTAGGTCTTGCCACATGTTCCTATTTTGACGTGACGCGGTCTGAAGAGTTCCGCCTGTTAAAATCGAAGTTCCCCATGGAAATCGAGAAAGTGTATGAACCCCAGCGGTTCGAGCCGCATTGGGCCAAGTGGTGGGAAGAGTCCAAACTTTTCCACGCGGAGGCGCGCCCGGGCGAACCTTACTTTTCCCTGTCGATTCCGCCGCCCAACGTAACCGGCTCGCTGCACATCGGCCACATGTTCGAGCACTCGATCATCGATGCGCACATCCGCTGGCGGCGCATGCTGGGCGTCCCAACGCTGTGGCTGCCGGGCATGGATCACGCCGGCATCGCGACCGAGTTGATGGTCGATCGCCAGCTCGCCTCCGAAGGAATTCAGAAGCGCGATTTGGGCCGCGAGAAGTTCGTCGAGCGCGTCTGGAAATGGAAAGAGCAGCACGGCGGTCGCATTCTCGAACAGATGAAGCGCGCCGGAATGAGTTGCGACTGGTCGCGCGAGCGGTTCACGTTTGACGAAGGCTTCATCCGCGCGGTGCGCGAAGTGTTCGTGACGCTTTACGAAAAGGGGCTGATCTACCAGGGCGATTACATCGTCAACTGGTGCCCACGCTGCCGTACGGTGCTCTCCGATCTGGAAGTCGAGCACGAAGAAACCGAAGGTCACCTGTGGCACATTCGCTATCCGGTCAATGGGAGCGATCTGAAACTGGTGGTCGCGACCACGCGGCCGGAGACCATGCTGGGCGATACCGCGGTCGCGATTCATCCGAAAGACAAGCGCGCGGGCGCCCTCGCCGGCAAGACCGCGCAACTTCCGCTGATGGATCGGGCGATTCCCATTGTGCTGGATACGATGGCTGATCCGGAGTTCGGCAGCGGTGCGGTGAAGATCACGCCGGCGCACGATCCCAACGATTTCGAGGCAGGCAAGCGGCACAACCTGGCGAGCATTCAGGTGATCGGCGGCGATGCGAAGATGACCGCCGAAACCGGACGCTTCGCCGGGCTGGATCGTTTCGAAGCGCGCAAGCAGGTGGTGGAGGAATTGGAGAAGCTCGGGCTGCTCGAGAAAATCGAGCCGTACAAACTGAGCGTCGGAAAGTGTCACCGCTGCAAGACGATCGTCGAGCCGCTGGTTTCGAAGCAGTGGTGGATGCGGATGAAGCCGCTGGCCGAGCCCGCGATCAAAGCGGTGGAAGATGGCACCATCAAGTTCGTTCCCGCGAATTGGTCGAAGACGTATTTCGAGTGGATGTACAACATTCGCGACTGGTGCATTTCGCGGCAATTGTGGTGGGGACACCGAATTCCCGCGTGGCATTGCGGCGATTGCAAGGGCGTGACGGTGGCGCGCGAGACGCCGGACGCGTGCTCGAAGTGCGGGTCGAAGAATATCGAACAGGATTCCGACGTCCTGGATACGTGGTATTCGAGCGGCCTGTGGCCCTTCGTGACGCTGGGTTGGCCCGACGACACGGTCGACCTGCGCGCGTTTTATCCCAACACGCTGCTGGTCACGGGATTCGACATCATCTTTTTCTGGGCAGCGCGGATGATCATGCTGGGTTACGCGATGACCGGCAAGGCGCCGTTCTCGGAAGTGCACATCCACGGACTGGTGCGCGATGCCGAGCGTCAGAAAATGTCGAAGACCAAGGGCAACGTGATCGACCCTCTGGTGCTCAACGAAAAATACGGGACCGACGCGGTGCGATTCGCGCTGATCGGCAGCGCGGCGCCGGGTGCGGATATTGCACTTAGTGAGCAGCGCATTGATGCGGTACGTGCATTCGCCAACAAAGTATGGAACGCGTCGCGATTGATTTTCAGTCGCATCGACGTTAC
>DASYPO010000447.1:0-4465 GCA_036006545.1 Bryobacteraceae bacterium | reverse complement strand
ATTCTTTTGATCCGACCAAGAATCGCGTCGCATCGTTCGCGACCAACGGATCGAACGGGCGCAACGTCAACGTGACGGTTAACGGCATCGACGACAAAGACAATACGGTTGGCGGCCAGGTGATGCAGCTTCCGCTTGAGGCCGTACAGGAATTCATCATCAGCACGCAGCGCTTCTCGGCGGTGAATGGCCGCAGCGAAGGCGCGGCGATCAGTGTAATCACCAAGTCGGGCACCAACCAGGTGCATGGATCGCTGTACTTCTTCGACCGCGACAAGCCTTTCAACACGCTGAATTATTTCGAAAAGAAAGAGAACGGCGGCAGCGGCACCAAGTCCGATTTCAGCCGCCAGCAGTTCGGCGGATCGATCGGCGGGCCGGTTCGCAAGGACAAGGATTTCCTGTTCTTCGCGTATGAGCGACAGCGCGAGCAAACCGCGATCGTGGCCGATCCGACGGCCTTTCGCGAGCTGAGCCTGGTGACGTTCCTGGGGGCGAAGCCGCAGGCGACGTATCCGACGCCGTACTTCGATACGCGTTACAACGGCCGCTTCGATCATCGCTTCAACGACAAGCACAGCATGTTTGGGAGCTACAGCAGCCAAAGCAATAAAGGCGAGAACGATCAGATCGCGGCCACCACGGACCTCACCGCCGGGAACACTACCATTAACGACCTGATTCTCGGCAATGTGACGTTCAATTCGGTGTTGCGGCCCAACATGGTGAACTCCTTCACCACCGGCTATCAGTATTGGCACAACCTGATCGACACCGACACCACGGGATTCTGGCCCATTTTTCCGGGCGGGATCGCGTTCGGAAAGAATCCCAACGTGCCGCAGGAATCCTATCAGTCGAAGTGGCAGTTCCGCGACGACCTTTCGATTACTCTCGGCAAGCATGCCTTCAAGACCGGTTTCGATTACGTGTACGAGCCGAAGCTGGGCGGGTTTTTCGTGTCGAACGGGAGCGTGACGCCCACCTTCTTCGATGTACCGAGCGTGATTCTCGGCAACGCGACGAAATATCCGCAGGGTTTCGCGACGCCCGGCGCGATCCAGACCATCACCGGCTCGGCCGGCAATCCGTATTTCCAGATCCAGGGCGCCAAGATGTTCGGCCTGTATGTGAACGACGATTGGAAAGTCAGCCGCCACCTGACCTTGAACGTGGGTGTGCGCTGGGACGTCGACACCAATCTGCTGGGCAACGAACAGCACGCCAACAACCGCACCTATCAATATCTGAAGGCGATCAACAATCCCTACGCCGGCGCGCTGCCGCATAACGACAAGAACAATTTCAGTCCGCGCTTCGGATTCGCGTGGGACGTGAACGGCGGCGGCAAACACATCGTCCGCGGCGGATACGGAATCTACTTCGGCCAGGTGTTCCTCAACATCCCGCTGTTCGCAATTCAGCAGTCCAACGCGACCTTGTTCGCGCAGACGCTTTCGATCAGCAGCGCGGGCATCGTGCCGACCACCGGCAAGCCGCTTTCGCAATTCCGCTTCGGCGTGGATCCGCTGCCGACCATTCCGCTGCCAACCGGCGGCGCGCTGCCGGCGGGATCGGCGGGACGCCTGATCGATCCGACCTACGTCAGCCCGTATACGCAACAGTTCAACATCGGGTACGCGTGGGCGTTCCGATCGGACTCGGTGGTGGAGGTCGACTATGTCCACACGCTTTCTGTTCACGAGTCGCTGCAGAAGAACATCAACCCGATCGACCCGGTTACCGGCGTTCGCCCCTTCACGGCGGCGTTCACGGCAGCGGGCGTTCCGGTGCTGGGTCCGGTTCGTCTCGAAACCTCAACCGGCCGCTCGCGTTATGACGGGCTGAACCTCTCCTATCGCAAGCGCATGAACCGCCATTTCTCGGTCAATACCAATTACGTGTTGTCGAAAGCGGTGGGGTATCGAGGCAACGCCGGCAACTTCGGCGGCGCGGCGTCGGATCCGACCCACATCTATGCCATTCAAGATTTCGGCCCGACCAACAACGACGAGCGGCATCGCTGGGTGGTCAGCGGGCTGATCGATATGCCGTTCGGCATCAAGCTCTCGCCGATCATGCAGTGGGCGTCGGCGCGTCCCTATGCCGCGGCGCAGGGCATCACCGACGTGTTCGGGTACGGCACCAACAATGGGGCGACCAATGCGATCGTGCTGAAGAGCAGCCCGGACAATCTGCTGGCGACCAAGGATTTCACGACCACGCAATTGCGGGCGTGCATTGCCGACGGAACCTGCCAGCAGGTGGGCTTCAACAACCTGCGTGGGCAGACCTTCTTCCAATTGGATCTGCGGGTCAGCAAGACGGTGAAGATCGGTGAGCGCGCGCGCGTGGAGCTAATCTTCCAGGCGTTCGACTTGACGGATCGCGCCAACTTTGGCAATCGTTACGTGGGCAACATCAAGGCGACGAATTTCGGGCAGCCGAATGGCTTCATTACGCCGGCTGGGGTGATCGTGCCGCGATCGTTCTCGGCGGAGCTCGGGGCACAGTTCCGGTTCTAGTTGATACTCCCTTGGGCGGGCCGTATCTTGAACGGCCCGTCATCCGGATTTAATTCCGCGGCTGAAGCCACGGCTGCGGGCTGAAGCCCGCGCCACGCAAGGCCGAGCCGGGGGGCTCGGCGCGGATCAGGGGATCCGCCCCCCACCCGAACACGTCGGCTCAAGCCCGCGCCACGGTGCTAAAGACCGCGCCACGTGAGCCCGCGCCACGCTAAAGGCCGAGCCAGGGGGCTCGGCGCGGATCAGGGGATCCGCCCCCCACTCCACTTCGCGCCGCGCTTGATCCATTCCTTCAGAATCCGCACTTCTTTGGCGGGAAGCGGTGGGCCAGGGGGCATCTGGAGGTCGCCAGTGTGGCTTAGCGTGGCGATCATCAGGCTCGCGTCCGGCCTCCCGGGAACGATTGCGGGGCCACGCCCGCCGCCGCGTAACGCGCTTTCCCGATCGGCGAATGAAAGTCCGCCGTTTTTCAACTCTTCGTTGTGGCAGGGGAGGCAGCGTTTTTTCAGAATGAGTGCGAATGGCTGGTCGGCGGCCGACGCGGCGATGCAGATGAAGAAGCCCAGGAATTTCACTGCGACTTTTTGCCGACGCCGAACTGATTCCCAGCGCGAAGCACCTTCTTACCCGAGATCGTCAGGTCGAGCATCTTCTCGCTCTGCACATCGTGGCCCTCTTCGTCGCGCAGCGCGGTCACGATTTTCTTGGTCGCGACGTCGATGATCTCGCCGGTCGACGAGTACGCGACGCGGCCGTCCATGCTGAAGCTCACCCAGCCGACGCAGTCGCGCGCCTTGATGGTCATGCGCTGCTTGGGCGGCATGGAGGTCGCATCGAAAACATGGATCGCGCTGTTGGCGCAGTCGGCCACCCACAGCTCCTTTTCATCGGGCGTGAGCGCGATTCCATGGCTGGGGCAGCCGTGCCGTTTTACAGTCCCCTGCTTGTAGCCCTGCACTTCGACGCGATGCAACTTTTTGCCAGTGCGAATATCGCCGACCTCGAAGCCTAGCAGGCCGTTGATATTGACGAATACGAGTGTGTTGCTGCCATTGACGGTAAACGGTCGAATGACATTCTCGAACGGCCCGACGGTGCGGGTGATGGTGTGGGTCTTGGGGTCGGCGATTGAGAGTGAAGTAGATTTGAGCCCGGCGAGGTACACACGTGAACCGTCGTCCGCAAAAATCGTGTTGTGCGATCCCGATTTCGGCTCGATTTCGGCGATCACCTTGCCGTTGCCGGCATTCACCACGTGCCACTTGGGGCCTTCGAGCTGTGGAACGTAGAGCACCTTGCCGTCCGGCGAAATCGCCATGCGGTCGCAACCGCCTTCGTAGGTCTTATCCCAGATCTTTTTGCCGGAGATGGCGTCGATCGCGATCATCCGATTGAGCGAGCTTACGAAGACGCGGCCGGTTTTTGCGCTGGCGACGATGCCTTTGACGTTTTCAGGCTTGGCGCCCGCGGCGACGGTCCAGGTGGGGATGCGGCGAACGAATTTGTAGTTCTGATCGATGTCGAAGACGGTGATGCCGACGCCGCCATACTCGACATAATTGCGCGTGCCGGGGTTGGCGACGTAGAGCAGATGTTGTTCGTCGGCGGCGAGTGCGGGCAGGAGCATCGCGCCGAGCGCGGAAGTGATGAGGAATGTTTGTTTGATCATTTTTAAAATGAAAGGTCGAAAATGAAGCTGTTCTCAAGGACTGCTTGAAAGCAGGTTACGAGCAAACCGGAGACGTCGGCTGAAGCCGACGCTGCGGGCTGAAGGCCGCGCCACGAGCGCAAAAGCAAACCGGAGACGCCGGCTGAAGCCGACGCTGCGGGCTCAAGCCCGCGCCACGAGCGCTGGTCGATTTTCATCACTTCAGTTTCAATGGGGGACGGGGGGCTGATCTCCACACCACCGTGCCCTTGGTGTCGATGTACGCGGTTCC
>DASYPO010000446.1:0-20240 GCA_036006545.1 Bryobacteraceae bacterium | reverse complement strand
TTTACTCTTCTTGACCGAACTAAGTAAGCCCTGCGTTGTTATGATCGAGGGTCATGCATCAAGATCCGAGCGACTGGGACATCGTCGGCCGCGACCCCGAGTTCAAGAAGCTCATGGCCGCGAAAGTCCGGTTCGTCGTGCCGGCCACCATCTTTTTCATCGCCTACTATTTCGCGCTGCCCATCCTGGTGGGTTATGCGCCGAAGCTGATGGCGACGCCGGTCATCGGACCGGTGAATGTGGCGTACCTGTTCGCCCTGTCGCAATTCTTCATGGCCTGGCTGATCGCGTTCCTATACGTGCGCGCGGCGAACCGCTTCGACCGCATGGCGGCCGCAGTACTGGCTAATCTCGAGCGTCGCAACCTTGAACAATCGAAGGACGAGCAGCGCGGATGACCACCGCTCTGCTGATGTTCCTGATCTTCATCGCTATCACGCTCGGGATCACGTATTGGGCGGCGCGTCGCTCTTCAGGCGCGAGTAATTATTTCGCCGCGGGCCGGCGCATCACCGGCTGGCAGAACGGGATCGCGGTCGCCGGCGATTACATGAGCGCGGCGTCTTTCCTCGGAATCGCCGGGATCATCGCATTTCAGGGCTACGACGGCTTCATGTACTCAGTGGGCTGGCTGGTGGCGTATCTCACGGTGCTGCTGATCGTCGCCGAGCCGCTGCGCAATGCGGGCAAATACACCATGGCCGATGTGCTCGCGTACCGCTTACGCCCGCGGCCGGTGCGAGCCATGGCAGCGCTAAGCACGCTGACCGTGAGTACGTTCTACATGATTGCGCAGATGGTCGGCGCGGGCACCTTGGTCGCCTTGCTGCTCAAAGGATCGGGTATCACGTATAACGTCGCGGTCGTCATGGTGGGTTTACTGATGGTTGCCTACGTGGTGTTCGGCGGAATGCTTGCGACCACCTGGGTTCAAATCGTCAAAGCCATTCTTCTAATGGGCGGGACGATTCTGCTGAGCACGCTGGTGTTGGCGCATTTCGATTTCAGTTTCGCCAAGTTTTTCGACGCAATCTCGCATGTCGAGGACGCCGGCAAGACCGTCAATTTTCTCCAACCGGGCTTGCGCTACAAGCCCCCGTACGGCGCGCTGGATCTGATCTCGCTGGGTCTCGCGCTGATTTTCGGAACGGCTGGACTGCCGCACATTCTAGTGCGGTTCTACACCGTGCCCGACGCCAAGACGGCGCGCGTGAGCGTGGTCTGGGCCATGGCGATCATCGGCACCTTCTATATCATGACGACCTTCCTTGGTTTCGGCGCGGCCACTATCGTGGGCAAGGGATTCATCGCCGGTAACGGGGGAATCAACATGAGCGCGCCGCTGCTGGCGCAGAAATTGGCCGGTGACATTTTCTTCGCGTTCATCTCGGCGATCGCCTTCGCGACGATCCTGGCGGTCGTGGCCGGCCTGACCATCAGCGCATCAACGTCGTTCGCGCACGATCTCTACAGCAATGTAATTCGCCACAAACAGCCGACCACCGCACAGCAGGAAGTGCGGGTGGCACGCATCACTGCATTTGTGGTCGGTGCGGTGTCGATTGCGATCGCGATCGTATTGGGGCCGACGTTCAACGTCGCGTTTCTAGTCGGCCTGGCATTTGCAGTCGCTGCGTCGGCGAATTTGCCGGTGATCGTGCTCTCGATCTTCTGGCGGCGGTTCACTACCGAAGGCGCGGTGGCCGGCCTGGCGACGGGGCTGCTCAGTTCACTGGTACTGATCGTGATCAGTCCAAGCATCATGGGGGTCGACGGCCCCGCGGTCGCGGCGTCGGCCCGGCACCTGATTCAAAGGCCTCCAATCTTCCCGCTAGAGAATCCTGGGATCATCAGTATCCCGCTAGGATTTCTCGGCGCGGTGATCGGCACATTGATGAGTCGCGTCGATTCTGATTCAGAGCAGAAATTCACGGAACTTGAAGTGCGGGCGAACACCGGGCTGGGTTCAGAAAAGGCATCCGCGCACTAGCTTTTCAATATAGGCTCGAGACCCGTCTTCGCTTCCCGGTGTTAATGATCATTCACTCTGGCTCGGGATAGAGTGTTGAAGTATTTGATCTGTAACTTCAATAGTGTTAAACTCACCTGCATGCCCAGTGAACATATCGTCGCGCTGCTTGTTGCCGAACGGGACCGGTTGACCCGAGCTATTGAAGCTTTACAAGGTCCAACTAAGCGACGCGGCCGTCCGCCCAAGAATCCGCTGGATGCGGTGACAACTCCGGCACCCGTGAAAAAGGGACGCCGCACCTTTACTGCAGCACAGCGCAAAGCCCAGGCCTTGAAGATGAAAGCCTATTGGGCAAAACGCAAAAAAGAAGGCAAGTAAAAATAGACCCAGCACCAAGGGCCTGATCTAAGCCCGGCTGCACCGCCTTTGAACCAAAGGCGGCGGGTCCACGTGTGACTCAGCGAGGTCGCTTCAGTTAGCGACTTGACTATCCACGTTTGAATTGCGACGTTTTGAATTGCGTCACATAATAGGGATCGAGTAATTCACCGATTATTCTTTCCCGGTGGCACATTTCCAGCATTAGTGCTTTTTACCCGAAAAACACGTTTGCCGATACTTTAATAGCGTTTACTTACGCTTAGCTCGGCTAGTCTTAGCGTTCCGATCGACGCGCTCCTTCCATGCGGTTCGCAGGGCACCGGTCAGCACGTCCTCGTTCGCCGCAGCTAAGCGAATATGAGTCATACCCATTCTTCCCCAGCCGCCGGCGATCGGGACAAAAATCTCGGGTAATTCCCCGATAAACGACGCTTGTTGCTCGGGGGTCAGCATCAGGTTTCCGTAGCCTTGCTTTTGCGACGCGAGCGTAGCGAAAATCCGCCCACCCACGCGGAAATCCGGCGCGCCCATGTGCGAGCCTTCTTCCGCACCTGGCAGGCTCAATGCAATCCGTCGAAAGTCTGCCGGTTTCATTTTTTACCGGAGGATCCAATGTTGCGTCTAGACGCCCGACCGAACCGTTGCGCCAGCAACCGAACACGTTCGATCAATTCCGGAGGTTCGCGTACCTCAAAGTCAAAGCCAATCAGGGCCAAGTATACGCTCAGCGAATCGAGCGAGTGCGCTTCCGTGTGGAGCACGCAAGTGCGGTCGTCAACCGGTTTCAACGTCCCGGCCCAGGCAGGAACCTCTGGACCAGCCACATCGATCGATGCATGCAGCAGGATGACGGCGCGGCGGGGATCGGGTGCAAAGGAAACGCTGCGCTTGACGTACGCGGCGAAATCGCCGTCCGGAGGCGTGCGAGCCGTAAACCGCGAGCTCACCGACACCTTGGGGAGCATCCGATCCACGCGGAAGGTCCTCCAATCCTCTCGATCCACGTCCCACGCAGCCAGGTACCAGCGCCACCCTGTATGTACCAGCCGGTGCGGCTCCACTTCGCGGGCGCTATCGGTTCCATCCTTGCTGCGATACCCGAACCTCAACTTGAAACAATCGCGGCACGCACTGGCGATGACCGAGAGCATCTCTGCGTCCACCATCGGACCGGAATGGACCAGCGGAACAATAAAGGATTGCAACGCGGACACTCGCCGTCGCAACCGTGCCGGCAGAACCTGTTGAAGCTTGGAAAGAGTCCGCAGAGAAGCTTCTTCAATCCCGGCGACGGTTCCGCTGGCCGCCGTTCTCAATCCAACTGCGACCGCCACCGCTTCCTCGTCGTCGAGCAGCAGCGGGGGAAGGGTCGCGCCCGCACCGAGCTGATAACCACCTGCGGTGCCGGTCGTCGAATTCACCGGATAACCCAGGCTGCGCAATCGATCGACATCGCGGCGCAAGGTCCGTGGAGTTACTTCCAGCCGCTCGGAGAGTTCCGCGCCCGACCAATAGCGTCGCGCCTGAAACAACGACAGCAAGCGAAGCAGTCTCGCCGAGGTCTCCAACCTTTCTTTCTCGTGTGCCATGCATTGAGGACCGAAACTGTCCGCAATGGCTGGTATCGTTCTGGCAGTAGGTTTCGTTCAAACAGGAGAAGAAAAATGCCTTTTAGCCAAACGCTATTGCCCGAATTCGATGAAGAGATGAAGAACACTCGGAAGATCCTCGAGTGTGTCCCGGATGGGAAGTTCGAATACCAGCCGCACCCCAAGTCGATGACGCTGGGACGGCTCGCCAGTCATGTAGCGGAACTGCCCTCGTGGACTAAGTTCACGCTGGACCGCGAAGTCCTCGAAATCGGTTCGGACTTCAAGCCGGATATCGCCACCACGCGCGCCGAATTATTGTCGAAATTCGACCGGGATGTCGCCGACGCCCGCACCGCGATCACTGCTGCATCCGACGCTGATTGGGCCGTCATCTGGACCTTCAAATGGGATGGAAAAGAGATCATGTCGATGCCCCGCTCCGCAGTTATGCGCGGCGTGATCATGAACCACATGATTCACCACCGCGCCCAGTTGGGTGTGTTCCTGCGCCTCAACGACGTCGCGATCCCCGGCATGTACGGCCCATCGGCGGATGATATGAAGTTCTGGGAAGCGGCCAAGTAACATCGAGTTTCTGAATTCGCGGCGCGAGGATCGATTCTGCATTGACTCCGCACTCCTGATGTTGAATACTCGATCAGGAGATCTCGATGCATCCCGACTCTGCTCAAGCGAAAAAACTTCTTGCCAAAGGATTCTCGCGCCGCCAGTTAGGGCGCATCGCTAGCTTGCTGACCGCCGGAGCCGCGCTTCCGTTCTATAACGAATTCGCGATGGCGCAGGATGCGCAGCAGCGCATGCGCGGCGGCCGGCGTGCCGCCATGGACCCGGATGCGGTTCGCATCAGCACTAACGAAAACCCGATGGGACCCTGCAAGGAAGGTCTCGAAGCACTGATCCAGGTTGCACCGTTAAGCTGGCGCTATTCGCCCAATGGTGAGCAGCAGGAAATCGTTCGGACCATCGCCGCCATCGAAGATGTGCCCGAAGATAACATCGCCGTCTTCGCCGGATCGAGCGACCCGCTGCATCGCTGCGCTTGCGCGTTCACGTCTCCCACTCGGAGTTGGACTATGGGTGAGCCTGGCTACGGTGGCGGCGCGCCCGCTTTCATCGGCTCGAATCTGTTCCGCGTGCCGCTGCGTGACGACTTCAGTCATGACGTCCAAGCTATGTTCAAGGCCGATCCCAACGCCGGAGTCTATTACATCTGCAATCCGAACAATCCCACTGGAACGCTGACTCCGCGCAAAGACATCGAGTTTCTGCTGGCCAACAAACAGAAGGATGCGATTGTCTTGGTCGACGAGGCATATATTCATTTCTCCGCAGCCGCGCAACCGTGTAGCGATCTGGTCGCTTCCGGAAAAGATATCGTGGTGCTCCGGACATTTTCGAAAATCTACGGAATGGCCGGGATGCGTGCAGGATTCGCCATGGGCCGTCCGGATCTGCTCGGCAAGCTGCGTCCGTATGGCGGTGGAGGATTTCTGCCGATCCCCGCGATCGCCTGCGCCAATGCCAGCCTGAAGGTGAAGTCGCTGATCGCCGAGCGCCGCGCGCTCAATAAGAAAATCCGCGAGGACGTGTTCGAGTTCCTCGAGAAGAAAAACGTGAAGTACGTTCCCAGCGAAGCCAATTTCTTCATGATGGAAGTGGGGCGTCCGGGCGGCGATTTCGCGCGCGCGTTGGCCGAGCACAAAGTGATCATCGGTCGCGTCTGGCCGGCTTGGCCCACCAAAGTCCGCGTCACCATCGGCACGCAGGACGAGATGAATAAATTCAAGGCCGCGTGCGAAAAGGTGATGGCGTAACGTCGCGACTTGTGGGGCCGCACTCTTGCCGGCAAGCCTGCTTTCCAGCAGGCTTATTCAAGCCGCCGAACACGGCGGCTCGCCGCCACCACTGGCGGCCCCACAAGTCCTTATAAACTGAGGCATGGACCCCGCCCCCGCGACGGATAAAGATCTTCCGCTGCGTGAAGACATTCGCCTGCTGGGCCGCATCCTGGGCGATACCGTGCGCGACCAGGAGGGCTCGGAAACCTACGAGCTGATCGAACGCGTACGTCAACTGTGTGTACGTTTCCGCCGCGACGACGACGTTCTTGCTCGCCGCGAACTCGAAACCACGCTGGACGATCTTAGCGCCGATCAGTCTTTGCACGTCATCCGCGCTTTCAGTTTTTTCTCGCTGCTGGCCAATATTGCAGAGGATCAGCATCACATTCGCCGTTCGCGCGCGCATGCAACGGCGGGCTCCGCGCCGCGTCGGGGCAGCCTGGCGCACGCGATCGCCGCGGTCGAAGCAGCCGGTCATTCCCGTGCCGAGCTGCCCGAGTTTTTCGCGCGTGCGCAAGTGTCTCCGGTGCTCACCGCTCACCCCACCGAAGTGCAGCGACGCAGCATCCTGAACCGTCAAACCGAGATCGCGCGGCTGCTGACCCAGCGCGATCGCACGGATGCGATTGCCGAAGAGCGCCTGGCCAATGATGAAGAGCTGCGCCGCGCAGTGCTGGCGCTTTGGCAAACTAGCGTACTCCGTCGCGTGCGGCTCACGGTCAGCGACGAAATCGCGAATGGTTTGTCGTACTACGATTCCACGTTTCTGACCGAGGTCCCGCGGTTCTACGCGTCGCTCGAGGATCTGCTGGGCGCGGAACCCGAAGTCGCATCCTTCCTGCGCCTGGGAACTTGGATCGGCGGCGATCGCGACGGGAATCCCGCAGTCACCGCGGCCACACTATCCGAGGCGCTGCGGATGCAATCCGCGCGGGTTTTGCGCTTCTACCTCGATCAGGTCCACGAGCTCGGCAGCGAACTTTCCATGTCCGCCCGGCTGGTGCACGTTTCGCCGGAGCTCGAAGCGCTGACCAAAAGTTCGCCGGACCGCGCGCCGCAGCGTGAGGAAGAGCCATATCGACGCTCGCTCGCAGGAATCTACGCGCGGGTCGCGGCGACCGCCCGCGCGCTGGATCAGGAAGAGGCGATGCGGCAAGCAGTGGCGGACGCGACGCCCTATGCATCGCCCGTGGATTTGAAGAACGACCTGGATATTTTGCATCGCTCGCTGTGCGCGAATGGATCGGCCTTGCTCACACGGGGCCGGTTGCGGCATCTGCGGCGCGCTGCCGCCGTGTTCGGTTTTCATCTCGCGCCGCTCGATGTGCGCCAGAATTCGGACGTCCATGAGCGCGTAGTCGCGGAACTGCTGAAGGCTGCCGGTTCTGAAGCCGACTACCTCGCGCTGGATGAGTCCGCACGAATCGCACTCCTTGCGCAGGAGCTCGCCACACCCCGATTATTATCGTCACCCTACCTGAGCTACTCCGCCGAGACGACTTCCGAACTGGCCATTTTTCGCGCTGCCCATGCCGCCCAGGAGCAGTATGGAAAGGCTTGCATTGCGAGCTGTATCGTCTCCAAAACCAACGGCGTGTCGGATATTTTGGAGGCCGCGCTTCTCTTGAGAGAGGGCGGCCTGCTGCGTCCGCGCGAACGGGAATTGGACGTCGACATCGTTCCTCTGTTCGAAACCATTCAGGACTTGAGGAACTGCGGTGGCGTGATGGACCAGCTCCTATCGCTGGCGTTTTATCGTGAGCTGCTCGAAGGCCGGCGTCGCACGCAGGAAGTGATGCTGGGTTATTCGGACAGCAACAAGGACGGCGGGTTCCTTACATCCGGCTGGGAACTATACAAGGCCGAGATCGAAATGTTGGAGGTGTTTCGGTGCCACGGTGTGCGATTGCGACTGTTTCATGGGCGCGGCGGATCGGTGGGGCGCGGCGGGGGGCCTAGTTTCGAAGCAATCCTGGCACAGCCGGAAGGCGCGGTCGACGGACAGATTCGCATCACCGAGCAAGGCGAAGTGATCGCCAGCAAATACGCGAATCCGGAATTGGGCCGGCGCAATCTGGAGATTCTGGCGGCTGCGACACTCGAGGCGAGCTGGGGCGCGCCGCACACTCCCGCCGTCCGCGATGTTTATACGGAAACAATGGAGCGCCTGTCCGCGCTTGCCTTCCGCGCCTATCGTGGCCTGGTCTACGAAACGGCCGGGTTCGAGCGCTACTTCCGCGAGTCGACCGTGATCGGAGAGATCGCCGAGCTGAACATCGGCAGCCGTCCAGCATCGCGCACCGCCTCGACTCGTATCGAAGATCTGCGAGCCATTCCCTGGGTGTTCAGTTGGGCGCAGTGCCGGCTCATGCTGCCGGGCTGGTATGGATTCGGATCGGCGGTCCGGGACTGGCTGGCAGAGCATCCCGAGGGACTCGCGCTGCTGCAGGAAATGAATGACCAGTGGCCTTTCTTCCGGACGCTGCTTTCGAACATGGACATGGTGCTGGCCAAGACCGATATCGCCATCGCCGCGCGCTATGCAGAGCTGGTGAGAGACACTGCCTTGCGCCAGGCGATCTTTCCGCGGCTGCGGACGGAATGGCAGGCCAGCATCGACGCGCTGCTCGCCATCACAGGTCAGGCCAGTTTGCTCGAAGAAAATCCGCTGCTCGCACGCTCCATTCGCAACCGTTTCCCGTACCTGGATCCCCTAAATCATCTCCAAATTGAGCTAATGGAACGCTATCGCGCGGGCCGCGACGAAGAGCACCTGAAACAGGGTATCCACTTGACTATCAACGGAATCGCCGCCGGGTTGCGGAACAGCGGCTAGCGGGATTTGGGGCTTCGTGTAACGGATCAAGCTCATGGCAACTCTCATGGAAGGATAGTTCCCGCGCCTGTGAGGGGCGCTTAGGAGCGTTGGCGAGAGAACTCATGAAATCCATCGAGATTCTGATCGTTGAGGACAGTCCGGGGGATGCCTTTCTTATGTCGCAGGTGGTCGAAGAATATCCCGCCTCGATCACCATTCACATGGCAGATGATGGGGAAAAGGCGCTCGCGCTGTTGATGCGCCCCGACTTCAAGCCCGATCTGATCCTTCTGGATTTGAACTTGCCGAAGATTTCGGGTGACGACGTCTTGGCGCGCTACCAAATCCGGGACGCGCCTATCGTGGTGTTCACTTCCTTTCGAAGCGACGCCAGTCAGCGACTGGCAATGCAGTTAGGCGCCAGCGAAGTAGTCGCCAAACCGTCCAACCTCTCCGACTACGTGAGCACCGTGCGGGGCGTGCTGCAGCGCTGGCTGCCGGAGCCGAACACAAAAAAGAAGATGGCGCGGGGCTGATCCGGTCTAAAGTTCAATCAGGGCCCAGGGTTTTCTCAGATCGCGTGTCAGCAGCGCCGACGCATCCGGTGCACCGACGAACTGCTCTTTTTGCGCATCCCAGTGCAGCTTCTTGCCAGTCTTCATCGCGATGTTTCCAAGCAATGCTACCGAGGTCGAGCGATGACCGATTTCGATATCGGCGCTAGGAGCTTTGCGCGACCGCAGGCTCTCGACGAAATTCTGCGCATGAAGTTTAGTAGGCTCTTCGACGTTTTCCCACATCCGCTTCACTTTGGATGAGCGATTCCGCACGGGCGGCGGTGGATCCTCCCCCGCATTTCGACCGATGCGCGGCGCGTCCGGCTCTGGAAAGATCTCCCACCCGATACGCTCCGCAAAAATGGTTGCCTCCGTTCCATAAAACGCGATTCCGTTGGGCTGGTCCCATTCGCCGCGCGAATTGTAATAACGGTGTCCCGGCGTACGACCGCCCATGCCGTGTCCGTTGAGATTGGATCCCTCATAAGTCGCGACGAAGCCGTCGTATTCGTAGGTCACCGTCAGGAAATCGGGCGTCTCGCGATCGTCGTCCATCGCGAATTTTCCACCTGAGGCGGAAATAGTTCGCGGCGCCGTCACGCCCATGATCTGCTGCATGGTGTCCAGACGATGATTGCCGAAATCAGTGATGTATCCGCCCGAGTAGTCCCAAAAATATCGGAAGCTCCCCAGGAACCGATTCGGGTTGTAGGGAACCTTCGGGGATGGTCCGAGATACATGTCCCATTCGAGATCCGCCGGCGGCGCTTGCGTGGGCTTACGTCCGATTCCGCCCGGCCAATGATTCGCGTAGTTCCACACGCGCACGAACTTCACCGGGCCGATGTCGCCGCGTTGAATCATCTCGGCGATCTTTTGGAAGTGCGGCGCCGAACGGTGCTGCGTACCCACTTGCACGATGCGGTTGTATTTGCGAGCGGCGTCCACCATGACCCGGCCTTCGCGCACCGTGAGCGACGTCGGCTTCTCGACATACACATCCTTGCCCGCCTGACACGCGAGGACCGTGGCGATGGCGTGCCAGTGGTCGGGCGTGGCGATGTGGACTGCATCGATTTCTTTCAGATCGAGCAGCCGCCGAAAATCCTGGAAGAACTTCGCCTCGACGCCGGCCCAGGTGCGTGCGATTTCGCCGTTGGTTCGGTACACGTCGGCCACCGCTGCGTAGGTGACGTTAGGCTGCTCGCGAATCATGCGCGCCACGTAGCGTCCGCGTCCGCCGCATCCGATCAAGCCCACGTTTATCCGGTCATTCGCCCCCAGCACGCGCGACGCAGACAGAGCCGCGATTCCCGCGGAAGCCCCTAGAAAATTTCGTCGAAGCATGTGAGGTATTCTACTTGCAAAGATCGGTTCGCGTTGTACCCGCAACGGGCAGCCCGCAGCCCAGGCTTTGGCCGGCGAAGGAGAAACGGTGAATGCTTCCCTAAACCGACGCAGCTTTCTCAGCCTCTCCGCATCCTTTGCGGCGACCGCCCTCGCACAGCCGTCGCGACCGAGCAGCGGATTAGGAATCGCTTCGACTTCCTTCACGACGCCCAGCGCGGCTGGTGCTGCGCGACCAACATCCCTTGCGTTACTGGAGCGCTGCCAAGCACTCGGCGCCGCCGGCATCCAGGCGAATCTTTCCGGCGATCTTCCGAAACTGCGTGCCCGTGCCGAAGAATTGGGGATGTTCCTGGAAGGAATGGTGTCGCTGCCGCGCAATGGCGACGTCGCTGGTTTCGAGCGCGCCTTGCTCGACGCCAAAGCATCCGGCGCAACGGTCGTGCGTTCCGCGGCACTCAGCGGCCGGCGATATGAAACCTTCGCGACCACCCAAGCGTGGATCGACTGGCGCCGTCAGGCGCTCGATGCACTGAAGCTCGCGGTGCCGATCCTCGAAAAGCATCGCATGCCGCTGGCGCTCGAAAATCATAAGGATTTTACGCTCGAGGAATTGGAGCCGCTGCTGGCGAGCTATTCGAGCGAGTACCTGGGCGTCTGCCTGGATTTCGGGAACAACGTCGCATTGCTGGACGATCCGATGGAGTTCGCAGAACGTATGGCGCCCTACGCCTTGACCACGCACGTAAAGGATATGGGCGTGCAGCCGTATGCAGACGGGTTTTTGCTTTCAGAGGTATTGCTCGGTCACGGTATTCTCGATCTGCCTCGCATGCTCGCGCTCATCCGGAGGGCTCGCCCGCGGACCAGATTTATACTGGAGATGATTACGCGGGATCCTCTCAAGGTGCCGTGTCTGACGGACGCTTATTGGGCGCCGTTCCCTGAGCGCAATGGCCGGCACCTCGCTCGCACCATGCGACTCGTAACTCAACGCGCCAGCCGGGAACCGTTACCAACGGTAAGTCAACTCTCGCGCGAGGCACGGCAAGCGGTTGAGGAATCCAACATCCGAGCTTGCCTTGCGCACTTTCGCGAAAAGCTGCAACCTGCCTGAGCGAGTAATCATCTCTGAGAGGAGAAGTGAATCCATGCCCGCTTGCACTCATCAAAATCAAATTCATGATGTCACTCCGCATTCGAAAGGATGCGAAGACTGCCTGAAGATCGGCGACTCCTGGGTGCATCTGCGCCTGTGCCTCACCTGCGGGCACGTCGGCTGTTGCGATTCCTCCAAGAACAAGCACGCAACCAAACATTTCCGCGCCACGCAGCATCCCGTGGTGCGATCCATGGAGCCCGGCGAAGACTGGATGTGGTGCTACGTCGACGAAGTGGAAGTGGAGTAACGATGGCCGAGACTCCCGAACAGAACGCGGCGATGTTTCCAACGCTCGACGACGAGCAGATCGCGCACGTGTCCGCGTACGGGGAGCAGCGCTCCGTCCAGCCCGGTGAGATTCTGTTCGATCAGGGCGATTCGACCCACGGCGTCTTTGTGGTACTCGAGGGCAGCCTCGAGTTGGTCAGCGTGTCGAGGGCCGGCGAATCTGTGATCGGCACGCACGGCCGCGGCCGGTTTACGGGCGAGATCAATCAGCTTTCGGGGCGGCGGAGCCTGGTTCGCTGCCGGGTGCGCGAGGCCGGTAAGGTCGTCGAAATCAGCCGGACCTGTTTGCGGAAGCTCATGCAAACCGATGTAGTGATCGGCGAGATGTTCCTGCGCGCGTTCATTCTGCGCCGCGTGTTCCTCATCGCAAACTCGATCGGTGATGCGATTCTGATCGGTTCCAGCCACTCCGCGGACACGTTGCGACTTCGTGGGTTCCTTTCGCGGAATGGGCATCCGCATACGTACCTGGATGTCGAACGCGATCCCGACGTCCAAACCGTGCTCGACCAGTTCAACATTTGCGTGGTGGATATTCCCGTGCTAATTTGCCGCGGTGAGCTGGTGCTCAGGAATCCCACTAACGCGGAAGTGGCAGAATGTTTCGGACTCAATGCCGGAATCGACGACACCAGCGTGTACGACCTGATCGTGATCGGCGCGGGACCGAGCGGGTTGGCAGCCGCCGTCTACGGAGCGTCGGAAGGGCTGAACGTGTTGGTGGTCGAGAGCCAGGCGCCGGGTGGGCAGGCCGGGTCGAGTTCGAAGATCGAAAACTATCTCGGGTTCCCTACCGGAATCTCCGGGCAGGACCTGGCAAATCGTGCTTTCGTACAAGCCGAAAAATTCGGTGCGCGAATCGGCGTGGCGCGGGCGGCGCGAGCCCTGACCTGCGACAAGTCCCCTTATACGATCGAACTTGAGGAAGGGGGCTCCGTTCGCGGCCGCAGTATCGTCGTCGCAGCCGGCGCCCAGTATCGCAAGCTGGATGTTCCTAACCTGCACGACTACGAATGCTCCGGCGTCTACTACGGCGCCACGCCGATAGAATGTCAACTCTGCGCCAACGAGGAGATCGCCATCGTGGGAGGCGGGAACTCAGCGGGTCAGGCGGCAATCTTCCTGTCCGGTTACGCCAAGCACGTCCACTTGTTGGTTAGGGGCCCAGGTCTGGACCAGACTATGTCGCGCTACTTGATTTCGCGGATCGAAGCCACCGAGAAAATCTCGCTCAAAACGTGGACGCGAATCGAGGCTCTCGAAGGAGATTCGAAGCTGGAGCGGATTCGAATTCGAAACTCAAAAACCGGCACCCACGAAGTTCTCGAGCTGCAACACCTGTTTCTCATGACCGGGGCCGAGCCGAATACGTCGTGGCTCAACGGTTGCGTAACGCTCGACAGCAAAGCGTTCATCAAGACAGGAATGGATCTCGGTCAGGATTGGAAGTTGCCGCGAGCGCCGTATCTACTCGAAACCAGCCTTCCCGGGGTTTTCGCGGTGGGCGACATCCGCGCAGGCAGCGTGAAACGGGTCGCCTCTGCGGTGGGCGAAGGATCCATGGCTGTGCAGTTTGTTCACAAGTTTCTCGCCACCGGGTAACGCAGGCTGTGGGTTGTGGGGGCAGGAGATCTTGTCTCCTGCCGTGCTTGTGCGCGGCTTGTTCTCCGTGGCGCGGGCTTAAGCCCGCAGCGGTGGCTTCAGCCGCCGACTAATTCCAAATCACGCCAGCATTTCGCGCACGACTTCGCCGCTCACGATCGTCGGACGCTCCGCTCTTCCGTTGTGCAGGTACGTGACCTTCACGTGATCCAGACCGAGGCACCACAGAATAGTCGCGTGCAGATCGTGAACATGCACCGGCCGCTCCACCGCACGCAGCCCGATATCGTCAGTGCGCCCGACCACATTGCCTTTCTTCACCCCGCCGCCCGCCATCCACATTGAAAAGCCCCAGGGGTTATGATCGCGCCCGTTGCCTTTTTCGTTGAACGGCGTCCGCCCGAATTCCCCGCCCCAGACCACTAACGTCGAATCCAGCAAACCGCGCGCCTTCAGATCCGTTAACAGCCCGGCGATCGGCACGTCGGTCTCCTGACAGCGGCGCCCGTGATTCTTTTCGATATCGTTGTGCGCGTCCCAACCGCTCCCGCTGCCCGAATACAACTCGATGAAGCGCACGCCACGCTCGACCATACGGCGCGCCAGCAGACAATTTGTGCCGAACTTGGCCGTCACTTCGTTGTCTATGCCGTACAACTTTCGCGTCGCTTCCGATTCTTTGCTCAGATCCACGGCTTCCGGTGCCGCCGCCTGCATGCGATACGCGAGCTCATACGAGTTCAGCCGCGCTTCGAGCTCCGAATCGTTCGGCCGAGCTTCGCCATAGTGACGATTCAGCGCCTTCAGCAGATCCAAACGCGCCCGCTGCTGCGCGTCACCGATCGAATCCGGCGGCGCCAGATCCAGAATCGGCGGCCCGTCGCGCCGCAACAAAGTTCCCTGGTAAGTCGCCGGCAGAAACCCCGAACTCCAGTTCTTCGGACCGCCCAGCACTTCTCCCGCGTCGGTCAGAATCATGAAAGTCGGAAGGTTACTATTCCCCGTTCCGAGCCCGTAAGTAACCCAGGCGCCCAGCGATGGCCGGCCCGCCAGAATCGAACCGGTATTCATTTCGCAAACCGATCCGACGTGATTCAATCCGTCCGCCCAGCACGAGCGCACAACCGTCATGTCGTCGACGTGCTTGGCGATTTCCGGATACCAATCCGACACCCAAATTCCGCTTTGCCCGTGCTGTTTCCAGGTACGCTCGTCGGGCATCAGCGTGTTGCCCGCGGTGCCCATCGCCGTAATTACTTTGCCGTAGGACGGAGGCACCGGCTGGCCGGCCATCCGGCGAAGCTCTGGTTTCGGATCAAAGAGGTCCAAATGACTCGGCCCGCCTTCCATAAACAGCCAGATTACTGACTTGGCTGTAGGCGCATGATCCGGTGCGCGCGGTGCTAGTGGATCTTGTGAGTCGGCGCCACTCAACATGGTTGATACCGCCAATGCGCCCAAACCTGCGCAGGATCGCATCAGAAAGTCGCGTCGATTACAGCACGGGACGTGCGGTTTGTGCGTCACAATCACACCTAATTTCGATACACAAATTCGTTCGAGTTGAGCAGCATTTGGCAGAAGTCGACGAAAGCCGCAGCGGCTTCGGGTTGCATTCCTTCCGGAATTGAAGTCGGCAGCGCCAACTTTTCTCCGCGCGCCGCGCGCTCGTGAATCACGGCTTTCTGCTTTTCTAAAAACGTAGCGACGGTATCTTTTTCCCAGGAATCCGGCGGACGAGAATACACCAGCCGGTATGCCCGATCCACGGGATTTTGTTCCTTGAGTGCTCGTGCCGCGAACGCGCGCGCCCATTCAAGCGCGGTCCGATCGTTCAGCAACGCGAGCGCCTGCGGCGCGGTCACGGTCGAATTCCGACGTGAGCAGGATTCATGAGAGTCCGGCATGTCGAACGCATCCAGCATCGGATAGCGCGTGTTGCGACGTACGAAAATGTAAACGCTGCGCCGGTTGCGCTCTTCTTCCGCCGATAATTTCCATCCGCCGCGCGGAGTGTTCATGCCCGTCGGTAAATCCGGAAACACGCTGGGCCCGCCGATCTTTGTGTTCAGAGCCCCGGCCACGTACAGACTGGAATCGCGAATCGCTTCGCCTTCCAAGCGCTGCATCGGAAAGACGGCCAGCAATCGATTCCTCGGATCCGCGGCCTCTGCTTCCGCGTTCGGCGCCGATGACTGGCGATACACCGCGGAGGTCATTATCAGGCGGTGCATATGCTTCATGCTCCAGCCGCTGCGGACGAATTCGCGCGCCAGCCAATCCAACAATTCTGGATGCGAAGGCCGCTCGCCCATGAATCCGAAATCGCTGGGCGTGCCGACGATGCCTTTGCCGAAGTGATGATGCCAGATGCGATTCACCATCACGCGCGCCGTCAGTGGGTTTTCGGGGTTGGTCAGCCAGCGCGCTAGCGCCGTTCGCCGCCCGGTCGAGTTCACACCGTCGATCGGAGTGACCGCCGCGGGCGTGGGATCGAGCATGGTTAGGAATCCGGGCTGTACTTCTTCTTTCGGCGCGTTGAAAACACCCACCGCCAAGAGGTGAGTCGGCGGCGCGGCACGGCCCAGATCCTTCATCCCGATTCCCTCGGGCAATTCCGCCGGCTTGATGCTGTCGGACTTCGCGAGTTCCTTTTTGAGCGATGCGTACAAATCCTTCTGCGCGCCCTTCAAACTTTTCGCCGCGTCGTCGTCCGCAAATTCCAAATACGGCTGCGCCTTGTGCGCCATCTGCCATTCGTACGGAGTTCGCTGCGCGGGCGGCTTCAGAATCATCGCCTGGATTTCCGGAGGATACTTTTCGAAATAATCCTGCTTGGCAAACTGCCTCTGCGGCTCCAGCAGCTTTGCGATCTTCGCTCGAATCTCGGCCGTCTGCTCTTCCCACTTCGCGCGTTTCTCGCGGTACGCCGCAATTTCATCCGCTGACAGCATGGGGATGTGGTCGTCGGCCGCTGTATTGGCGAAAAAAGCCTGCAGCCGGAAGTAATCGGCCTGCAGAATCGGATCGAACTTGTGATCGTGGCACCGCGCGCACGCAAACGTCAGTCCCGTGAAGACAGCGCCTGTTGCGTCGGTAATGTCGTCCAGGATTTCCTGTCGGCGCTGCTGCAACACCCGCGCGTTGCTCTCATCCGGATAGTGACGATTAAACGCCGTCGCAACCCGCGCCTGCGGATCGTTGGGCCACAGTTCATCGCCCGCCAGTTGCTCCTGAACGAAACGATCGTAAGGTTTGTCCTGGTTGAAGGACTGAATCACGTAGTCGCGATATCGCCAGGCGTTGGGACGCGTCTCGTCAGCTTTGAATCCTTCGCTTTCGGCGTAGCGCGCCAGATCCAGCCAGTGCCGCCCCCAGCGTTCGCCGTAGTGCGGCGAGGCGAGTAGCCGATCGACAACTTTTTCAAATGCGTCCGGAGATTGGTCCGCGACGAAAGCGTCCACTTCTTCGGGACTCGGCGGAAGTCCGATCAAATCCAAAGTCGCGCGTCGAAGTAGGGTGACTTTCTCGGCCGGTGGTGCAGGCCGCAGGTTCTTGGCTTCGAGTTTGGCGAGGATGAACCGGTCGATAGGCGTGCGCGCCCACGCGCTGTTGTGCACCGCAGGCGGGGCGGGATCCTTAATTTTTTGGAAGGACCAGAAATCACGCTGGCGCTGCGTAAAGCTGGCAGCGGTCAGCAGCAGGGCCGATCCGGTGACCACGATTCGCGCGACTGTTCGCATCCGCACCTCCCCGTCTCTCATAAGGATGCAACATGTTGAGTTTGGGGTCAATGGCGGAAAGTGCAGGCGACAAGATCGCCTGCGTTACAACTGCAACACAAAACCGTTTGGACGGCGGCTAAAGCCGCCGCTGCGGGCTGAAGCCCGCGCCACAACCGGCAGGTGACAAGATCACCTGCCCCACAGGTGCCTGCACCTGCATGAAAAAACACGGCAGGCGACTAGATCGCCTGCTTTACAACGAACCTTTCTTCAGCAGGCGGATGCGGTGCGCCTCGCTATCCCCGATGTAAACGTCGCCCGTGCTACTGACGAAAACTCCGTGTGGCCGCGCAAGTCCGCTCACTACCGTCGTAATCGCGCCGGTCTTCAAGTCGATCCTCTTAATCGAGTGGCTCTCCGTATCGGCGAGGTAAAGGCTCTGATCGGGGGCCCATGCGATTCCTTTGGGTCCCGACAACCGCTCGGCGACATGAAAAATCCGCCCCGCCACCGGATCAATGCGCAGCACGGCATTTCCTTCGCGCAGCGCCAGGTACAGCGTTCCGTCGGGCGCGACCGCGATCGCGCGCGGTCCGTTAAGCGGAGTCCCCGCGATCGGCGCGCCTTCCGGCGTGGGTTTGCGCTCCCCGGTCCCCGCCCAGGTCTCGATCTTGCCGGTTCCGAAATCCACGCGACGGATCCGATGGTTCCCGATGTCGCAGATCAGGAGCCGGCCTTGACGATCGAAGACGATGCTGTGCGGCTGGCGCAGTTGAGCCTCGCGCGCCGGTCCGCCGTCGCCGCTGAAACCCGGCGAACCCGTGCCCGCAACCGTTGAAATAATTCCGCTCTTCGCGTCGACGCGGCGGACGACGTGATTCTGCATTTCGACGAAGAACATGTTCCCGCGCGCGTCGAAGGTGACCTCGTACGGCTCGTTCAGGTCGGCGGACAGCGCCGGTCCGCCATCGCCCGCGTAGCCTTTCCGACCGCTGCCAGCGGCCGTCGAAATCAATCCGGTCTTGAGATCCAGCCGGCGCACGCGGTGGTTGCCGATCTCGCAAAAGTACAGCGCGCCATCCGGGCCAATCGCGAGTCCATACGGATTGTTGATCTGCGCGATGACTCCGGGGCCGCCGTCGCCCGAGAATCCGGCCGTGCCTGTTCCGGCGAGAGTGACGGTGTTTTGACCGAATACATTGGACGTCAAGATCGCCAAAAACACAGCAGCGCGCATGGCCTAAGTGTATCCAAAACGACTCGTCTGCGCGTAGGACAAAGGCGGACAAGTTCTACAGCCATAATACTTTGCGGGCAAGTTGTGCGCTACAGTTGGGGCAGTGAGTTTGTGCGCGTCCCAGCGTTTCACTGGTTGATCGCGTGATGCTGAGAACGACTTTCGTTCTTCCTTTCTGAACCGAAGGGCACCCGGAAAGGTCGTGCCCGTGCGCGTTCACTTGGTAAATCCCAGCGACGTGTCTTTCGGTATCGGTGTTATCACTCCGCGCTGGCTGTATGTGCTGGCCGCGGCAACCGGCGTGACCTACGGCGATCCGATCATCACCGATGAAACGCTGGAGGCATTCAATCCCGACTCCATAGAATCCGGCGACGTGGTCGGCATCGGCATCCATACCGCGAACGTGTATCGCGGCCTGGAAGTCGGACGGATCGCGCGGGAACGCGGAGCGTGGGTGGTCTACGGCGGCATTCACGCCACGTTGTATCCGGAAGAATGCCACGAGCTCGGCGGCGCGCACGCCGTGGTCAAGGGTGACGGCGACGTGGTGTGGGCGCACGTACTCGCGGACTGCGCGAAAGGTGAGCCGCAATCGATTTACGACGGCGGTCGTGTTTCGCCCGAGCAATTCCTGCCCGCGCGCTGGGACCTGGCGCCGCCAGACAGCTACATGTGGGCGTCGGTGCAAACCGTGCGCGGCTGTCCCAAACATTGTTCGTTCTGCTCGGTGTGGCGGACCGATGGACAAAAGCCGCGGCAGCGCTCAACCGAGATCGTCGTGCAGGAAATCGTGCAGCTCCGCCGCATGGGCTACTGCTTTATCGCGCTGGCCGACGATAATTTCTACCCGGTGACTTTGACCGATATCGAGCTCGCGAAGAAGCAGAAGAACGCGCCGCGCGTGGCGGAACTCGAGTCGCTGCGGGCCGAACGCTTCGATTTGATGGAACGGCTCTCGCAGCTTCCCAAAGACCTGATTTTCTTCACGCAAATCACCATGGAGGCCGCGGAGGATCCGCAGTTTTTGGACGCGATGAAAAAGGCGCGAATTCGCGGCGCATTGGTCGGCGTCGAATCGGTCACCGAAGAAGGGTTGAAGTCGGTGTACAAGGATTTCAACTGCTCGGGCGACAAGCTGGCGGAGCGTCTGCGCTTGTTCAAGAAGCATGGCGTACATGTGCTCGGATCGTTCATCTTCGGTTTGTCGACGGATCGGAAGGACACCTTCGCCGCGACTGCTGCAATGGCGAAGCGAGGCGAGGTGGCCTTCGCGCAGTTCGTCATGATGACTCCCTTCCCGGGCACGGTCGATTTTTTGAACTGGGAAAAGAGCCTGGGCGATGACGCGCCGCGTGTAGCAGGAGTGCCCGTCACGCGCTACTGGCTGATCCCCGGACATCTCCGTCCGAAGCTATATACGCCGCACCCTACCATGGAGGCGGAAGAGATTCGGCAGCGCACGCAGAAGGTGTGGGATCGCTTTTATGCTTTCCGCGAGATCTGGATTCGGTCGGGTTGCGCCACGTCGCTGAAGGCTCGGCTGGCGTTCGTGTTCATTTCGAAGCTGTATCGGCAGATGTACGCGAACACCGGGATCGCGACCGATAGCGCGCGTCGCAAGACTTCGAATCGATGGGCGCGGTGGCTTGCCAAACCATGTCAGCGATTGTTCAAGGGGAAACCGATGCCGGAGC
>DASYPO010000445.1:0-3155 GCA_036006545.1 Bryobacteraceae bacterium | reverse complement strand
TCTGGTGAGGATGGGCACGGGCACGCGACCGTCAAGGCGATTTACTTCACATGCGCGGACAGAAAATCGCGGATGACCGCATAGATTTTCACGCGCTCGGCCGCCTTGAAGTTTCCGTGACCGCCGCCCGGCACGGTGTGGAGCTGGTTGGGCACGCCCGCTTTGGTCAGCGCGTCTTTCAGTCGCGTCGCGTGCGAATAGGGAACGGTTGGATCGGCATCGCCGTGAATGGTGAGCACCGGCGGAAGACCCGCGCGCACGTACTCGAGCGGCGAAACTCGCTTCGCGATCTCGACTTTGTGCGGCATGCTGCCCATCCACGCCACCGTGTAGGTTTTCTGATTCGGCCCGTCGAGGACATCGTTGACGTCGGTGATGCCGTACCAGTTGATGATCGCCGCGACCTTGGGTAACTCCGGCCCGGGACATTGACGGTCGAGCCCGGCGGCTTGCGGAATCATTCCTGTAGTGAGCGAAAGATGGCCGCCCGCTGATTCGCCAGTCACGACCAACCGGTTGAGGTCGATGTTATGTTCGCGCGCGTGCTGCCCGATCCAGCGCAACGCGCACAGGCAATCCTCGACCGCTGCGGGTGCCAGCGAAACGCGGCCCAATCGATACTCGACGTTGACCACGTTCCAACCAATTTCGAGAAACGGCAAAAACGAGAACAGCGAATTGTCCTTGCTACCGCCCACCCAGCCGCCGCCATGAATGAAGATCAGCGTGGGCTGCGGTGTGGTGCCGGTGTCGCGCCGCTTGTACACGTCCAGCTTGGTTTCGTAATTGTTCTGAACGCCGTAGGTTATGTTGGCGACGATTTGATGCCGCGTGGATTGCTCGACTGCCCAGGTGGCGGTCGGGGAAAGCTGGGCGTACATGGCGATGGGCGCCAGGAAGAGAATCGCGATTCGCATACATACGACAATAGTGCGAATGAAGGCGCTGGTCAAAAGTAAAAAAGCACCCGGTCTGTGGCTGGAAGACATCGAAGCACCGCGCCCGGGGATTAATGATGTGCTGATCCGGGTGAAGCGCGCGGGCATTTGCGGCACCGACGTGCACATCTACAAATGGGACGATTGGGCGCAGCGCACGATTCCCGTGCCGATGGCGATCGGGCATGAATTCGTCGGCGAGATCGTCGAGGTCGGGTCCAACGTCAACGATTTTCATCCCGGCGATATTGTCAGCGGCGAGGGTCACGTGGTGTGCGGGCGCTGCCGAAATTGCCTGGCGGGGCGGCGTCACCTGTGCGCGCATACGCTCGGTGTCGGTGTGAACCGACCTGGTGCGTTCGCCGAATACATCGTGCTGCCGATGACCAACATCTGGCGGCACCATCACGATATCGATCTCGATATCGCGGCGATTTTCGATCCCTTCGGGAATGCGGTGCACACGGCGCTTTCATTCCCGGTGCTGGGCGAGGACGTGCTGATCACCGGCGCGGGTCCCATCGGACTGATGGCGACTGCGGTCGCGCGTCACGCCGGCGCGCGTTTTGTCGTAGTGACGGATATGAATCCGTTCCGCCTAGATCTGGCGATGAAGATGGGTGCGACGGTTGCGCTCAACGTTAAAGGCGGGACGCTCGCCGAGGTGCAGAAGCGCCTCGGCATGACGGAAGGCTTCGACGTGGGACTCGAGATGTCGGGCAACGCGCAGGCGCTGCGCGACATGATCGCCAACATGTGCCACGGCGCGCACATTGCGATGCTGGGGATTCCGGATAAGGAGATGTCGATCGATTGGCGCACGGTGGTGTTCAATATGCTCACCATCAAGGGCATCTATGGCCGGGAGATGTACGAGACCTGGTACAAGATGACGGTGATGCTGCAATCGGGGCTGGATATTGGTCCGGTGATCACGCACCGCTACCACTACACGGATTTCGAGCGAGGATTCGCTGCGATGATGGGCGGCGACGCCGCGAAGGTCGTGTTGAACTTCGAGTAGCTAGCGATTAGCCGCAGATGGACGCAGATAACAACGCTCCAAGATAAGACAAGTTTTTCAGGGGCCCCCTAAGAACCTGTCTCGTCAGGCCCAACGCCACATGGTGTCGCCCATGCAGATAAGCGGCTGTCGTCCCCAACGTTCCGGCAAAGGGTCTAGAATTCCCGAAATAGTGAACCGGCCTTCCGACAGCGAACGCCGATTGCTCGATTACACGCTAACAGGAGTTCGTGAAAGGCGGGTTCCGTTAAAACGCGAAGTGGCTGAGCGCAGGGTAAATAGACTTAGCGCTCGAGCAGAAAATCGCAATTTTCAGAACGACTGGCGCCGCCGTCGTTAAGAGTGAACTGCGATCGGGGGCGCTGCTCGCCCGCTTCGTGATTCCACAACGATGCGCCCGCGTACACGCCGTCTTTACGCAGCGCGTAGAAAGTGATATCGATCTTGAGCAGCCGCTGGCGATCGTTGTCGAAATTGCGAGCTACACGCTTGGCCGCGTCCATACATGCGTCTTTGGGCGACATGCCATGGCGCATATTCTCGACGATGGTGTGCGCGCCGGCGATACGGATATTCTCTTCGCCGCGCCCGGTGGATCCTGCTCCGCCGATGTCCTGATCGATGTACAGTCCGGCGCCGATGATCGGCGAATCACCCACTCGACCTGGGATTTTCCAGGCCATGCCGCTGGTGGTGGTGACGCCCGACATCTCGCCCTTGGAGTTCAGCGCGATGCAGTTGATGGTGCCTTTGATAGGATACATCGCGACGTGCGATGCCCAAGCTAGCGTTTCGTCGTCGACATTTGGGAAGAGCTTCTTGAGTTCGGCGCGCGGCGGAGCTTGCGGGAGAGGCGCGTCCAATCCGGGTCCCCAATTCCCATGCCCGCTGCGATCACGCAGCGACTGCTTCCAGACCAGCCACGCGAGACGTGATTTTTCGGTGAGCAGATTGGTTTCTTCGAATCCGCAAGCGCGCGCGAACTTCAACGCGCCGTCGCCGACTAGCATAATGTGGTCGGTCTGCTCCATCACCATCTTCGCGACCTTTGAGGGCGTCTTGATATTGCGGATGCCGCCGACTGCGCCGCAGCGGCGCGAAGGTCCGTGCATGACGGACGCGTCGAGTTCGACCACCCCTTCCTCATTGGGCAGTCCCCCGTAGCCCACGCCGTTTTCCTCGGGATCCTCTTC
>DASYPO010000444.1:0-6762 GCA_036006545.1 Bryobacteraceae bacterium | reverse complement strand
ATCGAGCTAGCCCAATCCTTGCATAAAAAACTCTTATCTAAACTTGCTCTTGCATTTACCGATCTTGTCCTGTATTCTTATTTCAGAGACGACGATGAAATCAGCCGAACCCAACCAGGCTCTCCGGCACAGCGTCGTGGTCTCGACCGTACTCATTCCGGTCGTTCTTATTATTGGGGTCGGTGTAACCGGCCCCGCCTAGAACGGCCCCATTCGAATCAAACGAATCGGCCACTGGCGGGGGTAACAAGCCCTCGAGCAGTGGCCTTTTCGTTAATAGGGAGGATTTGATGTCGAGCCTTACCAGTGGCGCGAAAGTGGTTCTGGATTGCCTGCTCCGCGAGAAGGTCGAGTGCATTTTCGGGTATCCGGGCGGCGTCACGCTGCCGCTGTACGACGCCATGTACGACCACTCGATCAAGCACGTGCTGGTGCGTCACGAGCAGAACGCCGCTTTCGCGGCCCAAGGTTACGCGCGAGCAACGGGTAAAGTTGGCGTTTGCTGCGCGACGTCGGGGCCGGGCGCAACGAACCTGGTGACCGGACTGGTCGACGCCATGATGGATTCGATCCCCATCGTCGCGATCACGGGGCAGGTTACCAGCAAGCTGATCGGCACGGACGCGTTTCAGGAAGCAGATACGTTCGGCATCACGCGCTCCTGCACCAAGCACAATTTTCTGGTGAAGACGCTGGCGGATCTGCCGCAGGCGATTCACGAAGCGTTTCATATCGCCGCCAGCGGGCGTCCCGGGCCGGTGCTGGTGGATATCACTAAAGATACTTTCCAGGCGCAGGGCCACTATGCGCCGGTCTCGACCATTCATTTGCCGGGCTACAAGGTCTATACCGAAGGTCATGCGGGCCAGGTTCGCCGCGCCGCGCAGATGATCTGGGAAGCCAAGCGTCCCTGGGTTTATGCGGGCGGCGGAATCATCGCCGCGGATGCCCGCGACGAGCTGCGCGAACTGGTGGAACTGACCGACGCGCCCGCGGTGTGCACGCTGATGGGGTTGGGCGGGCTCGCGAGCTCGCACCCGAATTTCGTAAGCATGCCGGGCATGCACGGCAGTTATGCGGCCAACATGGGCATGACCGAAACCGATCTATTGATCGCGCTGGGCGTGCGCTTCGACGATCGCGTCACCGGTCGCCTGGCCGCATTTGCGCCGCACGCGAAAGTAATTCATGTGGATATCGATCCGGCAGAGATCGGCAAGATTCGGACTCCGGATGTCCCCATCGTCGGCGACGTGAAGCGCGTTCTCGGAAAGATCAACCAGGCGCTGCGCGAAACCGCGGACGAGATGAAACCGAAAAACGCCGTGGCGCGGGCGGGCTGGTGGGGACAGGTGAAGGAATGGCAGCGGGAGCATCCACTCGAGCCTGAAGTTTCGACGGACGAGATCAAGCCGCAGCATTTGATGGCGGAAATCGATCGTCTGTCAGGCGGCGAAGCGATCGTTTCGAGCGACGTGGGCCAGCACCAGATGTGGGGCGCGCAGTTTATCCGTTTCAATCATCCGCGCTTGTGGATCAATTCGGGCGGCCTGGGCTCCATGGGATTCGGTCTGCCGTCGGCGATCGGCGCACAGTTCGCCCGGCCCGACAAGCTGGTATTCGCACTGGTCGGCGACGGTGGATTCCAGATGTCGATCCCCGAGCTTGCGACCATCGCGAATTACGCGCTGCCGGTGAAGATTATCGTCATGAACAACGGCTACCTGGGGATGGTTCGCCAGTGGCAGGAGCTGTTCTACAACAATCGTCTGTGCCAGGTGCAGCTCGATAGCTTTCCTGAACCAGCGCAGCTCGCGGGTGCATATGGATTCAAAGGTCGGACGGTCGAGCGTCCGAGCCAGCTTCGCGACGCGCTGGAAGCGTGCGTGAACGAGCCAGGTCCGTACCTGCTGAACGTCAAGGTCACGCCGTTCGAGAACGTGTATCCGATGGTTCCGGCCGGAGGCGCTATTAACGAGATGGTGCTGGGCGCGCCGCAGCCGGTGGAAGCATAAGAGAAGTCAGAAGTCAGGAGTCAGAATTCAGAATGTTGCAACTAATTTCACTGCTGATGGAGAACAAACCGGGGGCGCTGATGCGTGTCACCGGCCTTCTGACCGGACGCGGTTACAACATCGAAAGCCTCACGGTCGCGCGGACGCTCGATCCCGAGCTTTCGCGCATGAGCATCGTCGTCGATATCGAATCGTCGCAGCGCGCGCAGCTGATCAAGCAGATGAACAAACTGATCAACGTGCTGCAGGCGACGGATCTCACGGAAGCGCCTGCGGTGCGGCGCGAGTTGGTGCTGCTGCGCGTTCGGTCGACCATGCAGAATCGCGCGGCGATCTTGAAAGAATCCGAAATTTTCGGCGCACGTGCGGTGGATTCGTCGGTGGAAGGCTTCGCGCTCGAAGCCACGGGCGATCCAGAAAAGCTGGATGAGTTCATCGACGTGATGCGCAGTTACGGCGAAATCGAAGTGACGCGATCCGGTCTCGTCGCCGTGTCGCTGGAATCCAAGAAACTCAAGCTGGCGCCACCGGTCCAGAAGGAACAGGCGCACGCACAAACCACTACTAATGGAGCTCTCAAATAAATGGCAAAGCGTTTTTACGAATCTGACGGCGATTTGTCGCTGCTCAAGGGAAAGACAGTCGCGATCATCGGCTACGGCAGCCAGGGGCACGCGCACGCGCTGAATCTGCGCGATTCGGGCGTCGACGTCGTGGTCGGCTTGTATGAAGGCAGCAAGAGCTGGTCGAAGGCGGAGGCGGCAGGGTTGCGCGTTCTTTCGACGGCCGACGCCGCCAAAGCCGCCAGCGTGGTGATGATTCTGGTCGCCGATCATATTCAGGGCGACCTGTATCACACGCATATCGAGCCGCACATGAGCGCGGGAAAAACGCTGATGTTCGCGCACGGCTTCAATATTCATTTCGATCAGATCAAGCCGGCCGCCGGGGTCGACGTGTCGATGATCGCGCCCAAGGCTCCGGGGCACCGCGTGCGCGAGCTGTTCACCGAAGGCGTGGGGGTTCCTGCGCTGGTCGCGGTTCATCAGGACGCGTCGGGAAAAGCTTTGCCTCAGGCGCTGGCATATGCGCGGGCGCTGGGTTGCCTCAAGGCCGGCGTGATCGAAACGACGTTCAAGGAGGAAACCGAGAGCGATCTCTTTGGAGAACAAGCGGTATTGTGTGGCGGGGTCAGCGAACTGATCCGCGCGGGATTCGAAACGCTGGTCGAGGCCGGGTACGCCCCTGAAATTGCCTACTTTGAGTGCCTACACGAATTGAAGCTGATTGTCGATCTCATTCAGGAGGGGGGCCTCAGCTACATGCGTTATTCGGTTTCGGATACGGCGGAGTACGGCGATTACACCCGCGGTTCGCGCATCGTCACGGCCGAGACGCGTAAAGAGATGAAGAAGATTTTGGGCGAGGTCCAGTCCGGCGAATTCGCCAAGGCTTGGATCTGCGAGAACAAAACCGGCCGCAAGAATTTCCTCGCGATGCGCGAGGCGGCGCAGACGCAGCCGATCGAGAAGGTCGGCGAAGAGCTGCGTCGCATGATGACGTTCCTGAAAAAGAAAAAGGAGATCGGAGTCCCGGCAGGCCAGTAGTTTTCTGTCCGCTGTCCCCTGTCCGCTGTCCGCTTTTTATGAGAGTTTTCACATTTGACACCACGCTGCGCGACGGTACGCAAGGCGAAGCCGTCAGTTTTTCCGCCGAAGACAAGGTGCTCATTGCGCACAAGCTGGACGAGCTGGGCATTGACTACATTGAGGGCGGCTGGCCGGGGTCGAATCCGAAGGACAAGGAATTCTTCACGCGCGCCAAGGATCTGAAGCTTAAGCACTCGCGACTGGTGGCCTTTGGCGCGACGCGCTTCGCGAAGAACACGGTCGAAAGTGATCCCAGCGTGCAGGCGATTCTCGAAGCCAACACGCCGGTGGTTTCGATTTTCGGCAAGAGCTGGAAGCTGCATGTGGAGCGAGCACTCGGCATCACGGAAGAAGAGAATCTTACGCTGATTGCCGACACGGTTCGCTATCTAAAGGCCAACGGCAAAGAAGTGGTCTACGACGCCGAGCATTTCTTCGACGGCTACAAGGCGGATCGTGGGTTCGCGTTGCGGACGCTCGAAGCCGCGCAGAAGGCCGGCGCCGACGTGCTGGTGCTGTGCGACACGAATGGCGGCACCATGACCAGCCAGCTTTCGGAGATTTGCGCCGACGTGCGGAAACATTTCGCAGGCGTGCTGGGCATTCATACACACAACGATGCCGAGCTGGCGGTCGCGAACACGCTGGCGGCCGTCGAGCAGGGATTTGCACACGTTCAGGGCTGCATGAATGGATACGGCGAGCGGTGCGGGAACGCGAATCTCACGTCGATTATCGCCAACCTGGAACTGAAGCTCGATCACACGACGATTGGTAAGGATCGGCTCGCGCATCTTACGTCGGTCGCGCGCTTTATCGCGGAGCTGGCGAATTTGTCGCTGCGCGGCGATCAGGCATACGTGGGTCACAGCGCGTTCGCGCACAAGGGCGGCGTGCACGTCAGCGCGGTTCTGAAAGACGCGGCGACGTATGAACACATCAATCCGAAACAGGTCGGCAATCGGCAGCGCGTGCTGCTAAGCGATCTCTCGGGTCGCGGAAGCATCCTTTATAAGCTCAAGCAGCACGGGCTCGAGGATCGGCTGGACGACACCGCTCGTCGTGAATTGCTGGATCGCATCAAGCACATGGAGTATCAGGGCTACGAGCTCGAAGCGGCCGAAGGCACTTTCGAATTACTGGTGCGCGAGGCGCTGAATCCCGGGTTGCAGTTATTCGAGGTGGTGAGCTACGAGGTGACGACGCGCGCGAACGGGTCGACCGCGACTGTGACCTTGAAGGCGCAAGACGGCGTGCATTCGGCGACGGCGTCGGGAAATGGTCCGGTCCATGCGCTGGATCTGTGCCTGCGGCAGTGTCTTTCGTCGATGTATCCGGCCATCGCGCACGTGCGCCTGACGGATTACAAAGTTCGCGTGCTGGATTACAAGAAGGGTACGGCGGCGCGAGTGCGCGTGCTGGTCGAGTGGACCGACCATAAACGGAGCTGGGCGACCGTTGGCGTTTCCGAAAACGTGATCGAGGCGAGCTGGTTCGCTCTGGTCGATGCGATTCGTCTGGAGCTGATGCGGCTCACCGCGAATGACGACTCGATCGAAAAAGCGGTCGAGGATTATTGCTGGGGCGTGTAGGGCTCACGCCGCGGGCGTAACTTCCACTTCGCCGACCACGTGCGCTGGTGCAGGAACGGGGATTCCGCACTCGCGCATTGCCACAAGGTGTCCTTCAATTGCTTCGCGGATCAGGACCTCGACTTCTTCGCGGGACTTGGCCACGGCGATGCAGCCGGGAAGATCGGGTACCGACGCACCCCAGGACGTGGGTCCCTTCTCGAAGACCACGGCGTATCGAATGCTCATCGAGACTCCAATCCGGCGTCCTTCAGTATGCCCTTGAGCGTTCCTGCCGGCACGTCCTCACCGGGCTTGCCGGCTACGGTCACAAGCCGCACCTTCGTCGCGTGCTTGAAAATGCGATGGCTGCCCGTCGTGCGCATGTGCTGCCAACCCTTCGATTCTAGCAATTTGATCAAGTCGCGAACCTTCACGGCCTAAGTCCTCAGAATGAGTGTGAGGAGGGGCCAAGTCTTCTCATTCAAACTAACTTTTTGGGCCGACGAGCGTACTATTCTGCATGCGACTCCGACTTCTTGTTCTCTTCGCCGCGCTGCTCGCGATCCCGGCGCTCGCGGCCGACATCAGTGGCACGTGGCAGTTCTCGGTCGACCTCGACGGCGGCGGGCATGGCGATCCCACGTTTGTCCTCAAGCAGGCCGGCGCGAAAATCACCGGCACGTTCAAGAACCCGCAAGGCGAAAGTCCCGTCACCGGCACCCTGACCGGCAATGCGATTAAGCTCGAACGCAAAGGGGAACGCGACGGCCAGGCGTTCACCGCCACCTATGCCGGTAAGGTTGACGCGCCTGACAAGATGAGCGGCACCGTGACCTTCAGCGGCGGCGGCGGCACCGGCAAATGGACGGCTACTCGTAACGCTACTAGTAAGAAGAAGTAGCGATCACTCGTAACGCAGCGCGACCATTGGGTCGACCTTGGTGGCTCGGCGGGAGGGAACGTATGCCGCGACCATCGCGATCACCCATAACAGGAACGCCGCGCCGGCGTAAATCGGAGGATCCCACGCCTTCAGTCCGAACAACATCTTCTGCTGTTCCAGCACCCTGCACGCTCCTGCCGCCGCGCCCAATCCCACCACTGTTCCGATTCCCAACATGAGCGCTACCTCGCGGCCAACCAGCCCGCGCACGTGTCCGGCTTCGGCGCCGAGCGCCATGCGAATTCCGATCTCGCGCGTGTGCTGAGCCACCGTGTAACTCATCACGCCGTAAACACCAATCAACGCCAGCAACAACGAAACACCCGCAAAGACGCTCAACAACGTTGTGTTCAGACTCTTGTCCTTCACAGTGTTTTCGATCACGAGGTTCATTCCCTGCACTGCATAGATCGGTTGCGCCGGATCAACGGCCTGGACCTCGCGCCGCACCGCGCCCGCGATGCTGTTGGTGTCGAGTGTCGAACGCACGAGTATTCGCATGTTCCAACGCATGTCGGGCCAGAAACCCTTCACGGTATACGGCGCATACATTTCCGGTACTGCTCGTTGCAACATGCCAC
>DASYPO010000443.1:0-12546 GCA_036006545.1 Bryobacteraceae bacterium | reverse complement strand
TCGTCGGCGCTCCACCAGAAGGGATTGTTGATCACGGTCGCGCCGGAGAGCACGGCGTTCTTGAGGTACGAGCGATAGAAAGCGATTTCGTGAGAGATGCGATCGACGATCACGCGGTAGCCCGACGGATCGGCCATTTTGACGCCGCCCAGCTTGATGTGCTCGGCGACCACGTCGTCCACACCCATCGCGTTGATCCGATCCACCAGGGCGGGTGGAAACGTATTCTCCATGCCGTAGATGATTCCGATTTTCTTCATGGGCCTCCGGCGGCTCGATGAATTAGTCTAACGCAGGCCTTCGAATGCTAGGCTGAGGGCAAGATGAATTCGACGCGGCGAGCGTTCCTGGCGACGACGGGTGGCGCGCTGGCTGCGTGTTCACGATCGAAGCGCCCGCGTCTGAACGTGTGGAATTGGTCGAACTACGTCGCGCCCGAGACGATTCCAAATTTCGAGCGCGAATTCGGCGCGGAAGTTCGCTACGTCACCTACGAGAGCAATGAGGAAATGCTCGCAAAGGTGATCAGCGGCAACTCCGGATGGGACGTCGTGTTTCCCAGTAACTACTACATCGGTCCGATGGCCGAGCTGAATCTGCTGACTCCGCTGCGCCACGAATGGCTGCCGAATCTGACGCACCTCGACACGCCGTTCGCCGCGCCGTCCTGGGATCCGGAGCTGCGTCACTCCGTTCCGTACATGTGGGGATCCACCGGGATCGTTGTGCGCAAAACTGTGGATCCGCCGCCGCGCGCGTGGGCGGATTTGTGGAATCCGTCGCTGGCCGGAAAGCTGACCATGCTGGACGATCCGTCGGAGGTGCTGGGCGCGTGCCTAAAGAAACTCGGTTGTTCGCTGAATTCTTCGAAGGAAGATGAGCTTCGCGGCGCCCAGCGCGAGGCGCTCCAACAGAAAAAGCTGGTACGCGCGTACGCCAACGCCGAAGTGCGCGACCAGGTGATCAGCGGCGACGTGCTTTGCGCGCAGTTGTGGGCAACCACGGCCAAGCTCGCGATGCGCGATTCGAATGCGATCGAGTTCTTCCACCCGAAGGAGGGATTCGCGCTGTATGCCGACAACGCGGTGATCCTGCGCGAAAGCCGCCGCTCCGAACTGGCTCACCAATTCGTCAACTACCTGCTGCGCCCGGAAGTCGCCGCGGCGGTGGCCGGGACCACCGAGACCGCGACCGCGAATCGCGACGCGCGGCGATTGATGCCGCAGGCCGTGAGCGCGAGCCCCGTGTTGTATCCGCCGCCCGAAGTGGTCGGGCGCGGCGAATGGTTCGCCAGTCTGCCAGTCGAAACGCAGCGCCTGCGCGATCGGCTGTGGACTGAAATCAAAGCTGCGTAGTTAAGGCGCGATCCACAGTGGCAGCTCGATCATCAGCGTCTTCCCCAGTTCCACTCGGATCGCCATGGCTTGCGCAGCCTCGATCAACTCTTCATCTATGAACGTCGCGTCGAAGGTCGCGAGGAGACGATAGTCGCCCGGCGGCAGGCTGTCAAAACGATAACCGCCGCTCGTGTCGGAAAGCGTTTGCTTCACACCGCCGAGGGAGCGTCGCGCTTCCGGGGTCACCGGCCATAGAAACACGGGCGCGCCGGCGACCGGATTCTTGTCCCGCGTCACCACCGTTCCTGCGATGTGCGCAGCCTGCTCGGACACATTTACGCGCAGCCGGGCATAGTCTTGCGGGCTGATAAACACCTCGAATGCGTCCGGCGATTTGTCGGGACGTTCGCGACGGCGGCCGCCGCCCTGGTTGACAATCGATTCCACGAATTGATTCGGCCCTACTCTCGCAGTCATTTCCCAATTGCCGGGGAGCAACCGGTCGGGCAGCGTAAGCTCCCGCAGCTCCTCGATGTCGGAAAGGTCGTGACGCCGGCCGATCAGCTTCACTGGTATGTTCACCCGGTCGCGAGCACGCACGCCTGGCTGCCCGGATTCCACATCCACCCGTGGAGCGGAACGCAGATCAATGGTGCCGCTGTTGGTGTTGCGGCTGAGCGAAATCTCCATGAATCCGGCGAGCCCCCCTGACGTTGTGCCGAACACTTCGTAGTCTCCCGGCGCGAGAGCCTGGAATTGATAGCTGGTTCCGCACCCTGCCTGCGTGGATTTTCGACCGGTCTCGGAGGATAGCGTAATCGTCGCGTCGCCCGCAGGACAGGAAACGATTCCCGATAGTGAAAAAAGATTGCCCGGGAACGGCCGCACATCCGCGTCCGGTGTCTCTGCGTCGATGCGCGCCGTATGGACGATCGACTGCCGGGTCTCGTAGCTCTCTCGACCAAAAGTCGGGAGCAGACCCGATCCATCTTCGAGGATGTGCGCCGCGCTGCGAATCCAATACTTGCCGGGATCGAGAAAAGGAATTCGATACACCCCGCGATCGTCGGCGATGCCGCGGCCCGCCGAGCGCAGCGGTAGCCGCGCGTGGTAAGCGACCACCGGCACGCCCGCCAGGCCCACGCCGTTCTCGTCGAGCACACGTCCGGTGATCGCGCCCTTGCGCCGCATGCGAATTTCGCTGACCAGGGCGGAATCCTTAGTGATCTCAACCGGAGTACCCTGCCCGTCCGGGCGACGCTGCCCGAACGCCGCCGGAAAATATCCGTCGCGTGTGGCGATCACCAGGTAGATTCCGGGCGTCACGTCGGCGAACAGAAATCCGCCGGTCCGATTGGCACGCGTCTGAAGTACCTGCAGCGCAGCACCGCTCGATTGTGGAATCGGTTGCAAGCGGACCACGGTCCGCGCCAGCGGCAGACCGCTATAGGATTCGAGGATGATTCCCTGCACGACTCCGCCGAAAACGGTGGCGACCGAAAGCAGCACCAATGGAAGCACGCGCTTCATTGCTCAAATGACGAGTCAGGCAGCTGCGGCGTGCAGGAATTATTTCACTTGGTGGCCTTGAAGACGGTCCATTTGTGAGCGTCCAAGTCGCGCAACGCGTCTTTTTGCCAGGCGAATTCGGGATGCCCTTCCAGGTGCTTGGCGGCTTTGAAATTGATTCCACAGGCATGCCCCATCAGCGCCGAAAGCGACATCTGCTCGGCCATCGTCGCATCGGCGACCTTGTTCTGGACCGCGCCCGCGGTGCCGAACGGCGGCTGCCACGGTTTGGACCCACGCAGAGATAGATCGATGTGGCCGCACAACGTGCGCTCGCCCGCTTCAGTTTTGCCGCTGAACGTATCCAGGTGGTCGCCCAAAAATCGCTGCCCCAGCGCGACATCGATTTTGCCCTTGTGATCCGCCATCAGTTTTTCCCAACGGGCATTCCGAGCGTTGGCGCTGAGGCTCTTGTCGGTCACATCGAAATTAGTTTCGTCGCGAACTAATTGAGGATCGGTGGGGCGGTTGGACCCTGTGAAATAACCATCGCGCGTGCGCTGCAGGTTGACGTGCTTCAAGCCCAGTTCCAGGCTGGCGATCTCACCAGTGTTGCGATCGGCAACTAGCCAATTGTTGGCATACCCGCCGTTGTTGCCTTCCTTCATAATGCGCGCGAAATCGTCGATCGATTGCGAATACTGCATAGCTTTGCGGGCGCGCGCGAATTCCGGAATACCTGCCGGATCGAAACCCTGGAACTGACTTATGGTGGTTTCAGTGATCATGATCCCCGCGGAATTGATCCCGAAATCGTCGCCCGAGTGAATCAGGCCAGGCATGCCGTCCATGATGAAGCGCTGGCCGCTCTCAGGCGTCACGTCGAAGATCATGTTCCAGCGCGATCCGGTCATGTAGTCGCTCCAGTTGTTGTGCGCGATTACTGGCCGGCCATCCTTGGTATAGCTGCCGGTAGCGACGAACGCGCTGCAATGTTCGGCGACGCCATGCGCCGCGTTCTTCTCGGCCCATTTGACATAGTAAGGATCGAGCTCGAGCCACGCGTTAGTAACGACCATGTCCCACACATCCAGCCGAACGCCCTTGGCGACGAGACCGTCGACCATGCCCTGCAGTTCTTCGCGATACTCCGCTTCGATACGCGGCCACAGCACGCGCTCGGCGACACCGCGAAAATAATTCCAGTCCTTCGAATCGTGCGTGATCGCGAGCTTGATGGTTTTCTGCGCGTCCAGTACCTCCGCGGCGAGCAGGTACCCATGCTGATAGCCGATCTCTCCCGGCTTGCCTTCCAGATGGACAAAAATCCATCCGTTGTGCGCAGGCTTTCGAAAGGCTTTCTTGAGACGCGGGTCGGTCGAGCCGGTCTTCGCGCCCGGAGCCATCGAAAGAAGCGCGAGCAGGAGGCCGGCGAGTGCGGCGGAGCGAGTCATGCCGACCATCATAATCGATCGGAGTGATTCGACACTGCCGCTTCGCTGCAGAACTCGATTGCGTCGCGAGTTTATCGCGACAGCGTGTAATCGACTTCGATCACCGTCACCATCTCGGCTGGCCGATTATTCTGCGTCATCGGCTTGAACGACCACTTCGCCACCGCATCGCGCGCCGATTCGTACAGAGCCAGCGGACCGCTGAGCAGGCTCAACTGGCGAACCCTTCCGTCGACCCCAATGGTCGCGTTGAACCGCACCGTGCCCTGAATCCCGCGCGCGCGCGCATCGAACGGATATTCGGGCGGGACCTTCTTGATGAGACGCGCCGCTTGAACGCTGCCTCCGACGCGCACCGCAGTGTCCGGCTGCTGTGGATCCGGGACCGAAACCGTCGAATCGCAGGTTGCCGACGTCCCTGGAAATAGCGACTTAGTCCGAGCCAATAACGCGCCGCAAACGGCTGAGTAGCCGTCGGGAAGTTTTCCTGCAAGCGTCAACGCGCGAGCGCCGGTCATCAGGCTCTGCATCGCGGAGAGAACTACACGCACATTCGGAGTCGAGTTCAGAACCGCGGCCGCTTTCCTGGCGAATCCATCGTAGGGCATGCTGGCTCCCGCGTCCGACGGCAGACCCGTTTTCGGATTGAGCTCGGTCGCGCCCAGCAGCGCTAAACCGTACACTTCGCCCAGCCACTCACCCGATGGATTGATAAAGTCGAGCTCGGCCAGCAGTCGCTCTTCGCACAACTCCGGATCGGCGATGCGCAAAAAGTTGACCGCGTGATGCAGAATCGAAACGCTCACCGATTCTTGCGCGAGCTGCTTCCGCCACAGTTCTCGCAATCTCAAATATGCTGCCTCATCCGCCAGCGGACCCGAACGCTGAATCACCGCCAGCGGGCTCGCCAGGATTTGCGCCTCCGGAATATTCTCGACCAGCCAGGTCAAGTGTCGCGCGCGAATTCGCCGCGCCTCGTCCGCAGTTACGTCCGCGCCTTCCACCGCGTAGTCCAGCAAGGGGATCAGCGAGGTCCATTCCTTCGCGCTCGATAGGATCGCCTCCTCCAGGCTGGCCGCCGTCGCCCGATTCAGCATGCGGCCTTCGTCTTCGGTGGGCATGGGATTCCACACGTGGCGCAGCGACCGCTCCGTCGCGGCCGTCAGCGGAGTCGGCAACGGGACGATCATTACGACGTCGAAAAAGGCCGGCTGCCCATTTTTCTTGGCCGGCTCAAAGCGCCAGCGCGAAAGCGATCGCACGATGTCATCGGGCAGGGCTGGGGAAGCGTTGACGGAAAATGGATCGCCCCGCGTGTCGATGATCATTTCGACTCTCGAGTGATTGAGCAGCGTCGGGTTTTGAACCTCGCGACGACGCTCGGGTTGGATCTGGCGATCGGAAACAGCAGCGGAGACGCGCCTTTCGGCCGTCGCGGGCGGGGTCAGCTTTTCGAGGAACGAAGGACCGGGGTCCTTGATTTCAACTTGAAATGCAGACGCGAGCGAGGACGAAACCACGAACAGGAGGCCAATACCCCGTACGGCGGATAATTTCATGGCGCTATTCCCGAACAGTATCGCATGCTTTCGTGTGTCGCGTGTTGTACGTCATGCCAAATCGCTATACTTGTGAACTCCAATGGGCGAGAGCGGCGAAGTCACACGCCTGCTGGGCGAAATCGGCCGCGGCGATAAAGACGCGATGAACCGCCTGATGCCGCTGGTTTACGACGAGCTCCATCGTTTGGCCCGCGCCTACTTCCGGCGCGAGCGCGGCGAACATACGCTGCAACCCACCGCCCTGGTTCACGAAGCCTATTTGCGGTTAGTCGATCAGCGCACTGCGCTGGGGAATCGCGGACACTTTCTGGCGCTCGCCGCCACCCAGATGCGACGCATTCTGCTGGATTATGCGCGCAAGCATCATTCCGCGAGGCGCGGCGGGCCAGACGGGCGTAAGGTTCTCCTCGAGGACACCCTCGCGGTTTCCGAACAAGCGCCGCTCGACATGATCGCGCTGGACCTCGCGCTCACTCGCTTGGCGGAGCTCGATCCTGTCCAGGCGCAAATGGTCGAGCTTCGATTTTTCGGCGGGCTCTCGGTGGAAGAGACTGCCGAGGTGCTCGCGACGTCGACCGCCACAGTCAAGCGGAGCTGGGCTTCGGCGCGCGCTTTTCTGCATCGCGAAATCACGGGAGGCGTGCGTGACGCCGGAACGATGGGCGCAGATTCGGCGAATCTTTGAGGCCGCGGTCGAACGGCCCGCCCGCAAGCGCAATGCCTGGGTAGAGCGCGCCTGTGGGGACGACGCCGAATTGCATCGCGAAGTAATCGCGCTGCTGGCTAGCCACGACGGTGCCGGCGCGTTCCTCGAGCAGCCTGCTGCGGAGGTCAACCGCGTACTGATTTCTTCCACCTCGGTATCGGTCTCGTCGCCGATCGAGTCGGTAGAATATCCCGGCGGATTTCAGGTAGGCGGCTACCAGTTGCAGAAGTGCATCGCACGCGGTGGGATGGGATCCGTATGGCTGGCCACGCGCCCCGGCGCCGATCCGGCCGAGCGTTTCGCGATCAAGATGGTCAAGCGCGGCATGGACACGCGCGAGATTCTGCGCCGCTTTCGCACCGAGCGGCAGGTGCTGGCCAGCCTGGATCATCCCAACATCGCGCGCTTGTTGGACGCCGGATCGACGCCTGAAGGCTTGCCCTACCTGGTGATGGAGTTCGTCGAGGGCAAGCGCATCGATCATTATTGCGAATCGAAAAAAAGTTCGATCACCGAGCGGCTGACGCTCTTCCGGCAGGTTTGTCTGGCGGTGCAGTACGCTCATCAGAAACTGGTGGTGCATCGCGATCTGAAGCCCGGCAACATTCTGGTGACGCCGGAGGGCGTTCCGAAGCTGTTGGATTTCGGAATCGCGAAGCTGCTCGCCGGGCCGGCCGAAAGCGACGCTACCGAAACGCGTCCGGAATGGCGCGCGATGACCATCGAGTATGCGAGCCCCGAACAGGTTCGCGGCGATCCAGTGACCACGTCCACCGACGTTTATTCGCTGGGCGTGACGCTGTTCCGGCTACTCACCGCAAAACTTCCTTACGGAAGCGGTCTGCACGGTAGCGATGCGTGGCGTCAGGCGGTGTGCGAGCGCGAACCGCTGCGTGCATCGGCCGTCATTTTGGTCGATAGCCAGACCGCCGTTCCGGACGCCACGCAAAAGCTTGAGGCCGCCACCGAATCACGCGAACGGGCGCGGCGGCGGCTGCGTAAGAAGCTCGCTGGCGACCTGGACAGTATTCTGCTGATGGCGCTGCGTAAGGAGCCGGAGCGGCGCTACGCGTCCGTCGAGCAATTCTCGGAAGACCTGCGGCGCTATCTCGAAGGGCGGCCTGTAATGGCTCGCGGCGGCGCTTACGGCTATCGAATCGGAAAATTCCTTCGCCGCCATGTGGCCGGGGTCGTAATCGCCACGCTCCTGGTGGTTGCGCTGGCGATTGTCGCGGGTGTTGCTTCCTACTATGAGCGCGAAGCGGCGCGGCGCGAACGTGCGGCCCGGATGGAGCAGGAGTCGTTGCAGCAGGAGTTGCTCCGAACCTACCTGCGCTCGCCCGACCTGGATGGCCGTCGCCGTGCGCTCGAGATCGCGCAGACCATACAACGTGCCGATCCCGGTCGTTTGACGGCTCGCCAAGATTTGCTGATCGCCGCACAGCGCCTCGGCGCGGCGCATGCGGAAGCCGGCGATCGTTTGGCGGCTCTTTCGAACTTCAGTCTTGCATTGCAAATGGCGGATAGTTTGCCCGCGGCCGATCCAGCGGCCCGGCGCTGCCACGCGGCGTGCAATCTTTTTGTGGGCGAGATTCTTGCGGCGAGCGGCGAGCGCGAAGCCGCCGTCGTAAAACTCCGCAAGGCTTTCGAGGGATACCGTAGTCTAACCGGCTTGGACGCGGCGATTCGTATCGCGACTCTACAGACGCTCGAGCAGGCGCTCGCAGACCTCGCGCGCAAAGCTCCGGCCGACCTGCGCGTCGAAATTGAGGGTGTGCTGCAGCGGTTCCGTCGTGGTGGTGATAAGTAACCCGCCGAAACCGCTCCGGTTCGCAGCACCGCTACGTTCCTCCGATAAACGTAGCGGAGTCGGGGGCCGGCCGAGGCAGCTCCCCTACCGCGGCCAGCCCGGACAGATGAACCGGGAAAACTCACGGCTCCTCTGTTCCTCCGACTAATTTGTTAACGCGTGATCCGCGGGAAAACCGGATCACATATTTGGAAAGTTTTTTTGGAGCAGCGCCAGCTTAGTCTTGGCGGAGCCGGAATCGATCGACTGCGCCGCTTTGCGGATACCATCGGGCAGGTCGGTTGCGAGATCGCCTGCGAGAAGTCCCGCTGCGGCGTTGACCACCACGATGTCGCGACGCGGGCCTTTTGCGCCACCGAGGATATCATTAATGATGCTCGCGTTGGATCCAGCATCGCCGCCGGCGAGCGCCGCAAGCGTCGTGCGCTCGAAGCCGAAGCCTTCAGGCGACCAGACGTGTTTCGATATTTCTTCTCCACGCACTTCGAAGACGTCGGTCTCTGCGGTGGTCGTGATTTCATCCAGCCCATCGCGTCCGTGGACCACGAACGCCCGGCGAGTACCCAGTTGCGCCAGCGCTTGCGCTAGCAACTCTGCAAAGCGAACCGACGGCGCTCCGACCAACTGCGTTCGCGCTCCCGCCGGATTCACTAGCGGCCCCAATAAGTTGAACGCGGTACGCATCTTCAACTCGCGCCGCACCGGCTGGACCGCTTTCATCGCCGGGTGCATGTGCGGTGCAAAAACGAACCCAATCCCAATTTCGCGAATCGCCCGCGCAGCTTCCTCAGGCGTCAGCGCGATGCGGACGCCCAGCGCTTCGAAAACATCGGCGCTGCCGCATTGGCTCGAAATCGACCGGTTGCCGTGCTTCGCGACATGTGCGCCCGCACCAGCCATCACCAAGGCCGCCGCAGTCGAAATATTGAACGTGTTGCATCCATCGCCGCCTGTGCCGCAGGTATCGATTACGTCGTCGCCGGCATCTACTCGAACCATCCGTTCGCGCAGCGCGCGCGCGAAACCCGCCAGTTCGTCTGCGGTCTCGCCCTTCATTTTGAGAGCGACCAGAAACCCGGCGATGGTCGATTCGCTCACCGCTCCATCCAGCAACGCACTCATGGCTTGTTGTGCATCGCCCGCGGAGAGATTTTCGCGTGCAATTACGCGATTCAAAAAAGACAGCATGTTATATTGAAGATCTTCAGGTTACACCACCCAAATGAAGATCCATGAGTATCAGGCCAAGGCCCTTTTGGCCCGCTACGGCGTCCCTGTGCCGCGCGGCGAAGTCGCTCGAACAGTGGAAGAAGCGGATGCCGCGGCGCGAAAAATCGGCGGTAGCGTCGTCGTTAAAGCCCAGATTCACGCGGGAGGACGCGGCAAGGGCGGTGGCGTAAAAGTCGCCAAAGACGCCGCGGAAGCGCGCACGACGGCTGAGAAAATTCTGGGCATGACGCTGATCACGCACCAGACCGGCCCCGAAGGTCGCGTGGTGCAGCGCCTCCTGATCGAAGAAACATTGCCGATCGATCGCGAGCTGTATCTGGGCATCGTGCTCGATCGCGGCACCGGCAAGAATGTCTTCATGGCGTCGGCCGACGGCGGCGTCGATATCGAAGAAGTCGCCGCGAAGACTCCCGAGCGGATCCTCAAAGAGACGATCGAACCGGGCCTCGGACTAACCGCGTTTCAAGCGCGCAAGCTGGCTTTCGGCATCGGAATCACCGGGCCGACCGCGAATCAGGCCGCGCAGACCATGATCGCGCTGGCGAAAGCCGCCGACGCCCTGGACGCGACGCTCGCCGAGATCAATCCGTTCATCACGACCAAGGACGGAAAGGTTTTTGCACTCGACGCCAAGATGACCTTGGACGATAACGCGATGTTTCGTCATCAGGATCTCGTCGAGCTGCGCGACCTCAACGAAGAAGATCCGCTCGAAGTCGAAGCCTCGCGATTCGGACTGAATTACATCAAGCTCGACGGCACGGTGGCGTGCATGGTGAACGGCGCGGGCCTGGCCATGGCCACCATGGACATCATTAAGTACGCGGGTGGGAGTCCCGCGAACTTTCTCGATGTCGGCGGCGGCGCCAATGCCGAACAGATCCGCAACGCGTTCCGTATTCTGCTTTCCGACAAAAGCGTAAAAGCAGTGCTGATCAATATCTTCGGCGGCATTCTGCGCTGCGATACCTTAGCCACCGGCGTCATTGCCGCGGCCCGCGAACTGAGCGTCAAAGTGCCGATCGTGGTGCGCATGGAAGGCACCAACGTCGAATTGGGGCGCACCATGCTGAAGGAATCGGGACTGAATTTCACGGTGGCCGAAGGCATGCGCGACGCCGCGGAGAAAGTCGTGGGGCTGGCGAAATGAGCGTCCTGGTTAACGAAAACACACGAGTACTGGTGCAGGGCTTTACCGGCCGCGAGGCGACATTCCACGCCACGCAATCGCTCGCCTACGGTACGAAAGTTGTCGGCGGAGTCACGCCGGGCAAAGGCGGACAGACGCATCTCGACTTGCCGGTGTTCAACACGGTAGCCGACGCCGTGAAGGCGACCGGCGCGAACGCATCGGTGATTTTTGTGCCGCCCCCGTTCGCCGCAGACGCGATCATGGAAGCCGCCGACGCGGGCGTCGAGCTGGTGGTCTGCATCACCGAAGGAATTCCGGCCGCCGATATGATCCGCGCGTGGGAGTATCTGAAATCTCACCCCTCGACGCGCCTGATCGGGCCGAATTGCCCCGGAATTATTTCTCCCGGGAAATGCAAAATCGGCATCATGCCCGCGCACATCCACAAGCCTGGAAACGTCGGCGTGGTCTCGCGCTCGGGCACGCTGACGTATGAAGCGGTCGGTCAACTCACTGGATTAGGCATCGGACAATCGACCTGCATCGGCATCGGGGGCGACCCCATCATCGGAACCAATTTCATCGACGCGATCCGACTCTTCAACGACGATCCCGATACACACGCCATCGTGATGATCGGTGAAATCGGCGGTAATGCCGAGGAGAGCGCCGCGGATTTCGTCAAACAACACGTGAAGAAGCCGGTGGTCGGATTCATCGCTGGACAAACCGCACCGCCGGGACGCCGCATGGGTCACGCGGGCGCGATCATTTCGGGCGGCAGCGGCAAAGCCGAGGACAAGATCGCCGCGATGAAAGCCGCGGGCATCACCGTCTGCGCCACGCCTGCCGAAATGGGTGAGAAAGTCAAAAGCAGAATCTAGCCGCGGATGCACGCGGATTCACACGGATAAAAACATGGAACGCACATTCGCAATCATCAAGCCCGACGCCGTCGCTGCGGGACAAGCCGGCGATATCATCGCCCTCGCACAAAAGGCCGGTTTCCGCATCGTCGGAATGAAAATGAAGCGCCTCTCGGAACTCGAAGCGCAGGGATTCTACGAAGTCCACAAAGAGCGCCCGTTCTACAGTTCGCTAGTGAAATTCATGACCGAAGGCCCGGTCGTCGTCATGGTGCTCGAAGCGCCTGACGCGATCAAAAAGTGGCGTGAAACCATGGGTGCGACCAATCCCGCCAATGCCGCCGAGGGCACCGTTCGCAAGCGCTTCGCCACCAGCATCGAGCGCAATTGCGTGCACGGATCGGATGCGTCCGAAACCGCCGCGGTCGAGATTCCGTTCTTCTTCAGCGCCGCGGAACTGCTCTAAACCGCCCAGGTCTCGGTGAGCGCGCGCTCGAAATTTCCGCCGAGAATGAGCTCGATATTCTCGCTGGAATAATTCCGCTTGAATAGACCTTCGGTGAGGTCGTAAATCTTCCTCGCGTAATCGATCCCATCCAGATCGAATCGACGCGTCGGACGAATCCGGATATCTCGCCCGTCCAGATCGACGTCGCTGCCGATCCCGACGTGCTCGACGCCCACTAGTTTCACGAGATGGTCGATGTGATCCAGGACGTCCTCAATCGTGACCCGACCAGTCGACCGGACAAACGTGCGCACCATCGTCACACCCATGACGCCGCCCTTCGCCGCCATCTGCTTGATCGCTTCATCCGTCTTGCAGCGGGCGCTGTGCGGAACCAACGCGCGACAGTTGGAATGCGTGACCAGCACCGGTTTGCAGGATGCTTCGATCGCATCCATCGTGGTCCGATCGCTGCAGTGTGAAATGTCGATC
>DASYPO010000442.1:0-6253 GCA_036006545.1 Bryobacteraceae bacterium | reverse complement strand
AGGACGAGATCGCCGACCCGCATGCGCTGGACATCTCGCTTGAGATCGCCGGTGAAGTGCTGCAAAAATCCAACACGCGCGAGCTGATCTTCAAGGTCCCCGAACTGATCGCTTACATCTCGACGGTCGTCACGCTCGAGCCGGGCGACGTGGTTTCGACCGGCACACCGGCGGGCGTCGGCTCGGCGCGAAAGCCGCCACGCTGGCTCAAAGCGGGTGAAGAAGTGATCGTGCGTGTCGCTGGTCTGGGCGAATTACGGAATCCGGTCGTCGCGGAGTGACGCTGACTACGCGATCTGCTTCGCGTATTCCTTCGTAATGTAATCGCACGCCCGCACGGTGATCGCCATCATCGTCAGCGTCGGATTCTGACACCCGCTCGACACCCAGCACGCCCCGTCCGTCACGAAAATGTTCGGCACCTCGTGCGCCTGGTTGAAGCGATTCACCACGCTGGTCCGCTTGTCGTTCCCCATCCGCGCGGTCCCGACTTCGTGGATGCAAAAACCCGGTACTGAGTGCTGGCCGGTCATGCGCACGCCCGTCGCGCCCGCCGCCTCCAGCATTTCCGCCGCCTGCTCGCGCCCGTCGGTCCACATCTTCTTTTCGTTGTCGCCGTACTCGGCGCGAATTTTCAGGACCGGCACGCCCCACGCGTCGACGCGATCCTTGTCGAGTTCAACGTAATTGTCTTTGCTCGCCAAGCACTCGCACCACGCCGTGATACCGATCCCCCACTGCGCGTTCGCCCGCACGGCATTCTTGTAAGCCGCGCCGAAACCTGGAGCGCCCATGTCGAACGATGGCGAACTACCGCCCTGATACCCGTATCCGCGAATGAATCCCTTGGTGGTCGATTCCTTCACGTTGCGAAAACGCGGGATGTAGATTCCGTTGGGACGCTGCGGCGCGCCCGCCCACGGCTTTGCTTCCAGCATCGGCATGGTGCCGGCGGCGCCGCCCTGATACATGTGATCCATCACGTAGCGACCCAGCGCGTCGTTGTCGCCGCAGATTTTCGAATTCATTAACAGCCGCGTCGATTCGAGCGTTGACGCACACAGCACCACGACTTTGCCGCGAACCTCCCGCGGCTCGCGAGTCACGCGATCGATGTACGCCACACCGGTCGCTTTTCCGTCTCTCGTAGGCACCTGCGCTGCCACGGCGTCGCAAATCAGCGTCAGACGCCCGGTCTTCAACGCATCCGCGATCGTCGTCTGCGGGCTCGAAAAATACGAAGTCGTGATGCAGCCCTGCTCGCACGGACCGCAGTAATGGCATGCCGCGCGACCATTGTGCGCCTTGGTCAGGACCGCCGCCCGACCGATGGTCACGACACGCCCCATTTTCGACTTCAACTGGTCGCGCAAAATCGTCTCGCCGCAGGTCATTTCCATCGGCGGCAGAAACACGCTGTCTGGAAGCTGGGGCAGATTTTCCGCCTGTCCGCTGATGCCGACGTACTTCTCCACCAGCTCGTAATACGGCACCAGATCGTCGTACGAAATCGGCCAGTCGTCCCCGTAGCCGTCGTGCGTCGCCGCCTTGAAATCCAGATCGCTCATGCGATAGCTCTGGCGACCCCAACTCAGGCTGCGCCCGCCTAGCACGCGCATGCGAATCCAGTGGAACGGTTTCTCCTGCGTGTACGGATTCTCCAGATCGTTCACGAACCATTTGTGATTCGATTCGCGGCACGCGTAGCACAGGCTCTGGATGGGGCGCTCCTTGCGCAGCATCGGCGATTGGCCCAGGTACGGCAACTGCCACGGTTGCACGTGCTCGGTGTAATCTTTCGGTGTGCTCTTCGGGCCGGCTTCGAGCAGCGCGACTTTCCAGCCGGCTTCGGTGAGCCGTTTGGCCGCCCATCCGCCAGTGGCACCCGACCCAACCACAATCGCGTCGAACGGTTCACGTGGCGCGGAGACCTGCATAGACAGGCAGTATATCAATTGGTTGGAACTGCCTCGCCCATGCTTGCCCGCGTTATGATGATGCGAAAGCGATTGGATGGAATCGATTCTTCAGGACCTCCGGTTCGGCGCGCGCATCCTGTTACGGTCCCCTGGAATCACGCTGCTGGTGATTCTCGCGCTGGCGCTCGGCATCGGTGCGAATTCCGCCATGTTCGGCGTCATCGACGCGATGCTGCTGCACCCGCTCCCTTACCCGAACCCGGAGCAGCTTGCCATTCTGTGGGACCGCGATGCGCAGGGCGACAACTATCGTTTATCTGCCGCCAATTTCTTGGATTATCGCGCGCAATCCAAATCTTTTTCCGATCTCGGCGGTTGGGCCAGTGGTAACTTCGTGCTCACCGGAATGGACCGGCCGGAGCAGCTTAGCGGCGCCTCGGTCAGCGCCAATTTTTTTCGCACGCTGGGCGTTAAGCCGCAGCTCGGCCGCACCTTCCTGCCCGACGAAGATGGTATTTCGAATCCCGGTTCGCCGCCGCGCGTGGTTGTGATCAGCAATCGCTTGTGGCGCGAAACGCTGGGCAGCGATCCCAACGCGTTGGGCCGCAGCATCCGGTTGAACTCGATTCAGTTCGCGATCGTGGGTGTTATGCCGCCCGAGTTTCAATTTCTATCACGACGACACGACGTGTGGGTGCCGATTTCCATCAACCCGCAGAATCGCGAATTTCACTATCTGCTCACCGTAGCGCGCCTGAAAGTGCCGCTATCGAGCGCATCGGCGGAACTGGCGACGCTCGCCCGCGGGTTGGAACAAGCTTATCCAAAGAGCAACAAAGGCTGGACCACGTTCGCCGAAGGCTTTCTGGATTGGCAGATCAATCACACGCTGCGAACGCGGCTGATGCTGTTGTTCGGGGCGGTGGGCTTGGTGCTTTTGATCGCCTGCACTAACGTCGCGAGCCTGCTCCTGGCGCGCTCTGCTGGCCGTCATCGTGAGATCGCGGTGCGGGTTTCGCTCGGTGCGACCCGCGCCCGTCTCACGCGGCAGCTTCTTACCGAAAGCGTTCTGCTATCGCTCACAGGCGGAGCTGCGGGCCTTGCGCTCGCGTGGGCGTTGATCTCCGCCGCGCCCGGAATTGTTCCGCCCGGCACGATTCCTGTTTCTGCGCCATTCCGGCTCAGTCCGCTGGTGGTTCTGTTCACGCTGGGAATTTCCTTGCTCACCGGTATCCTGTTCGGACTCGCGCCCGCATTGACCGCTACGCGTCCCGATGTACAGGAGTCGCTCAAGGAAGGCAGTCGCGGATCGACTGCCGGGCGCGGACGCCGCCGCTTCCGACAGGCACTGGTGGCGATAGAAGTCGGGCTGGCTCTGATGCTGCTGGCCGGCGCCGGCCTGATGATTCAGAGCCTCCAGAAGCTCTCCGAAGTCGAGCTGGGTTTCGACGTTAAAAATGTTCTGACGCTTCGAATGTTCTTGCCGGTAGCGAAATACGGCGATTCGTCGCGTGTGCTCGCCTTTCACCAGGAGGCCATGCAGAAAATCTCCGCGCTTCCCGGGGTCAAGACCGTCACCGTGTCCAGCAGCTTGCCGCTTCTCAAATCGATCATGCAGGTCCCGTTTGATATGGCGGACGCACCGCCGCGGGATCAGGGAGAGCGGCCGGGGGCTAACTACACGACCATTGGGCCGGGATTTTCGCGCGTCCTGGGGATTCCGCTGAAGCGCGGCCGCGATTTTCTGCCCGAAGACAACGAAAATTCGCCGCCCGTGGCTTTGATCAACGAAGCTTTCGCCGACCGCTACTTTCCAAAGCAGAATCCCGTGGGGAAGCGCATCATTTTGAATCGTCCGATACTCGGGAAGAACAACTTTGCCGCCGATCTGCGACCCGAAATTGTCGGCGTGCTGGGCAATGTGCGCTTCGGCGATCTTACCGCTGAAGCCAAGCCGCTGATCTACGCGCCGCATGCGCAGAACGTATGGGCCGCCGTGACTTACTTCTCGGTGCGGACGGATGGCGATCCACTGACGCTTGCGGGTCCGATTCGCAGGGAACTGCTGACGATCGACAAGGATCAGCCCATTGACCAGATCGCGACGCTCGAGCAGACGCTCAACACATACTTTGCTGAGCCGCGTTTCCAGATGCAGGTGATGGGTGCGTTCGCCGTGCTCGCGCTTGCGCTAGCGATGGTAGGAATCTACGGGATCAATGCTTATGCGGTAGAGCAGCGGCGGCACGAAATCGGTCTGCGTATGGCGCTCGGCGCGACCCCGGGCGCTGTGCTGCGCGACACCATCGGGCAGGGAATGCGTCTGACCGCGATCGGCATCGTTGTCGGACTCGCCGGGGCGATCGCCATGGGGTCGGTGCTGAAGAGCGTGCTGGTGGGCGTGAATGCGACCGATCCGCTTACTCTCGCCGGGGTCTCGATCGTGCTGGCGATGGTCGCCGCGCTGGCGTGCTACATCCCAGCTCGCCGGGCAACGCGAATCGATCCGGCGATCGCCTTGCGCCAAGAGTAACGCAGGCGATCTTGTCGCCTGTGACGGTTTTCACTGGGGGTGGAACTTTCTCTCCTCCTGCGGAGTCTATGGCGTCTAATATGCATCGCCGACGATTTATCGCGGCTGTAACAGTCGCTCTTGGCGCGCGTGCGCAACCCCAATTCGAAATCGCGACCGTCAAGCGCTCTCCCGAAACCGGCGCTGACCGTATCGACATCAACCTCGGCGCGATTCGTGACGGCAAGCTGACGCTCTCGAATGCTTCACTCAGCGACTGCCTGAAGTTTGCTTACGGGCTGACTTCCGATCTGCAATTTGAAGGTCCCGACTGGATTCGATCCAAAGCGATTCGATTCGATATCGTCGCGCAGATCCCGCGCGGAACAACCCGCGAGCACGCTTTAGCGATGCTGCAGACGCTGCTCGCCGATCGGCTGAAGCTGCAGCTTCATCATGAGCAGAAGTCTCGATCGTTTCTGGCGCTGGTGGTTGGAAAGAACGGCGCGAAGCTCAAGCCTGGGGATCCCGAAGCGCCTCGTCGCGGTTCGAATCTGCTCGGGAAGATCACGAGCAATCAAATGCCGATAGGCACACTCGCGATGCTTCTCTCCCGCTTCGAGCGCGAAAACATCCTCGACATGACCGGCCTCAAAGGTGTGTTCGAGATCGAGCTTCAATGGGCGCACGATACGGGTCGCCCGCTCGCGTTGGGGGAAAACGAACCCGATACAACCGCCGGTCCGTCGCTATTCACCGCCGTTCAGAAACAGCTCGGCCTGAAGCTCGAATCCCGCAAGGGGCCGATTGACGTGCTGGTTGTGGATCACGCAGAGCAAGTTCCGGTCGCGAATTGAAGGAGGGGGACTACGCTTTCGCCGCCTGCGCGCGCTCGGCTGCCAGTTCCTGCGCACGCTGCCATTGCACCTTGCCCTGGTATTCTTCCCACAGCGTCGTGCAGCCCGCCCAGAAATATCCGCACACGAACAGCAGAATGAACGGAACCGCCAGGTAGTTGTACGAATCGATGGCGAAAATCACCATGGTGAGGAAGTAGCCGCCCAGCGCCAATTCAGCGTAGGGCAGCCAGCCGCTGCGCCGCCGGTACTTTACGTTGCCGAGCGCGACCTTCTTCGAAGCGCCGATGTTGTATTTGGCGGTACGTGCGAAAGCGGTCTGATATCCAACCAGCGCCTCAATCACTGCGCGCGTGTTGATGATGGTCAGCGCCACACCCGCCGCCAGCAGCGCAGGCAGGAATAGGAACGCGCGTTTCCACGACTTCGGGAACAGCTCCCGCTGCGCGACCATGTAGAACGCCGACACCGACCAGAACGACGCGATGATCAACGGCAGGTCGATCAGCAGCATCTGAAACCAGCCCATGTAAAAGCGCACGATCATTACCGGCAGCATCAGCGCGCACACGATCACCATCAGTGGATATGAAATGTTAGGAGTGAGGTGGAAAAACGCTTCCAGTTTCACCCGCCAGGGCAGCTTCGAGCGCAGGATGGTCGGCAGAAGCTTCATCGCCACCTGCGTCAGCCCCTTGGCCCAGCGCGATTGCTGTACCTGGAACCCATGCATTTCGACCGGCAGTTCGCTGGGGCAGTCCAGACCCGGCAGGTACATGAAGCGCCAGCCTTTTAACTGTGCCCGGTAGCTCAGGTCCGAATCTTCCGTCAGGGTGTCATGCTGCCAGCCGCCGGCATCCGCAATCATTTCCTTGCGCAGAATTCCGGCAGTGCCGTTGAAATTGAAAAAGTATCCGGCTCGCGAACGCGCCCCGTGCTCAAGGATGAAGTGGCCATCCAGCAGC
>DASYPO010000441.1:0-6830 GCA_036006545.1 Bryobacteraceae bacterium | reverse complement strand
GCGCCGGTTGTGCCAAAGCCCAGCAAAAGAAACTGATCCATGTTCTTGGCGAGTTTGCCCGCATCGTATTCTTCCACGGTGCCCTCAGGGCCGGCCTTGGGCTTGTAGATTTCCACCTTGCGACCGAACAGGTGAACCATGTAAGGATTAGGCTCGCCAAACTCCATGATTGCCGCGAGCCCGTTTTTGCCACGTTTGAGACGTACGGACCCGGAGGTTTCCGCGGACTCGTGCAGTACATCGGTGTATTCGATGTTCTTCACCGACGCAGTCATGTTTTTGAAATCGCGCGCGGCCCGATCCATGCGGCCCAGAATATCGGCCAGCGATTCGGCTCGGATCGCCAGCGCCGCCGCGCAGATGAGCAGCGCGATCTTCACGGCTTGGGGACGGCCAGGAAGCCCTGAATGTCTTCGTCGCCACCGTGGAGCGTTTCGACTTTAAGGATGGTCTTGTGCGTATTGAATTTCTTGTTGACCAACTCAGTGGCTCGGGCGATGCGCTCGTCCTCGGGAATGTTCTTGAGCAATTCAGAAGCGATCCAGAATTGTCCGTCGCGCAGCGCCCACACGTTCTGCGGATTCAGGCGGTCCTTGAAGAAATCGGCAGGCGTGGCGAAGATGAAGATCAGGATCAGCGCGACCATTACGTCGTACTGCCAGGACGCGCGCGGAAAATCCCAGAAGATGAATCGCATCACTGCACGCATAGAACCTCACGCATCGGCTTCAGTGTAACAAAGGCATTCGTTACGGATGCGGAATTTCGCCGATCGGCTTGCGTTCGCTGATTTCTTTGAAAGCATCCTGCACCTTGGGCGCGAGCGCGGCCGACGCCCAAGTCTTAACGGCGTCCGAGAGCCGAATGGTGGTGCCGGTAAGGCCCTGGGCGTCCCTCGTGACCAGGTCGTCGAGCTTCTTGCCCTGCTTAATCGCGGCGGAAACGCTGCTATGCAGTTCGAGGAAAAACGCGCGCTGTCCGGCGAGCACTTCTTTTCCGCCTGCGGGCCCGTGCCCCGGCAGTACGCGATCGACAGCCAACGCCTGCGCCTTCTCCACGACCTTCGGCCAATTCCCGATGTTGGCATCCGCAGTGTAGTTGTATGGACCGTTGACCACCGCATCGCCCGTGCAGATGATCTTTTCCTTGGGCAGATAAACGAATCCGTCGCCGCGCGTGTGGGCCCATCCGAAGAAGTGAAACTCGACGCGGCGGGTCGAGTCTTCGATCACGTGCGAGGGCTTGGAAAACGTTTCCTTGGGCGGCTCGGCGGTGTCGCGCTTCAGATCGGCCACGTCGGGTCGCTGCTTGGCGGTGTCGCGCCAGCGGCCCGGTTCGTAGCGCTTCAGTTCTTCGGTGACCCCCGCATACGCCAGCGTGATGGCGCCGGCCTCGGTCCACACCGCGTTGCCATACGCGTGATCGCCGTGATGATGCGTGTCGAAAACATACTTAATGGGTTTTGGAGAAAGCTTCTTGGCGTCCTCAATGACGAGGCGCGCGCCGCTGGGGAAGTTCGCGTCCACCACGATGAGGTAATCCTTCATTTCGATGATCACGTTGTTGCAGTGACCCTGGCCAAAGATGTCGCCCTCGCGAAACCACACGCCGGGCGCAATTTGTTTTACGGTGTTGGGTTGCGCGTCTCCGCGAGTGACGATGAAGCTCGCGCACAGAAGCACGCCGAACGGCAGGAACAACAAGGGGCGAATGCGTCGCATAAAACCTCCGTTGCTACAATGAGATTCTAGCAGCACAATCTTTATCAGCAGGGGACGAATGGCAGCACAAGCACGCAGACAGTCGGTGGCGGTCGCGATCGGACCGGTGAAGGTCGGGGGAAATAATCCGATCGTGGTGCAGTCCATGACCAACACGGATACGGCCGACGTGACCTCGACCGTCAACCAGGTGATGGCGCTGGCGAACGCCGGGTCGGAATTGGTGCGCGTCACTGTCAACACCGAAGAGGCCGCCGCGGCGGTGCCGAAGATCGTCGATACGCTCGACAAGTTCGGCGTGCGCGTGCCCATCATCGGCGATTTTCATTACAACGGTCACCTGCTGCTGAAGAAGTATCCGGACATGGCGCGCGCGCTGGCGAAGTATCGCATCAATCCGGGAAACGTGAATATCGGCAAGAAGCACGACGATAATTTCCGAGTGATGATCGAAGCTGCGGCCGAGTACGGTCGGCCGGTGCGGATCGGCGTCAACTGGGGATCGCTCGACCAGGCGCTGCTCACGCGCATGATGGACGAGAATAATCGCCAGCCGGATCCGCTGGACGCGAAGACCGTGACGCTGCGCGCGATCGTCGTAAGCGCGATCGAATCTGCGAAGGCGGCTGAGAGCTATGGACTCGGTCGCGACCGAATCATTCTCAGCGCGAAGGTCAGCGGCGTGCAGGATTTGATTCGTGTGTATCGCATGCTCGCCGCCGAGTGCGATTACGCTTTGCACTTGGGATTAACCGAAGCGGGGTTGGGATCGAAGGGGATCGTCGCGACCACCGCCGCCATCGGCGTGCTGCTCCAGGAAGGCATCGGCGACACCATTCGAGCGTCACTGACGCCGCTGCCGAATGGCGATCGTACCGACGAAGTGATCGTGTCGCAACAGATCCTGCAATCGCTTGAGCTGCGCAGTTTCACGCCGCAGGTTACCGCGTGCCCCGGCTGCGGGCGGACGACGAGCACGTTTTTCCAGGACATGGCGGACCAGATCCAGACTTATCTGCGCGAGCAGATGCCTGTGTGGAAGGCGCGCCATACGGGTGTGGAAGAGATGAAGGTCGCGGTGATGGGCTGCGTAGTGAACGGGCCAGGGGAATCGAAGCACTCGAACATCGGAATCTCGCTGCCGGGGACTTTCGAGGAGCCGGTGGCGCCCGTGTATATCGACGGAAAACTCAAGTGCACGCTGCGTGGCGATCGTATCGTCGCCGAGTTTATCGAGCTGTTGAACAAGTACGTCGAGAGCCACTATTCGGAGCACGCGCTCGAGACCGCGCAGACGCACTAGACATCGCGGTGTCGAAAATGCCGTAGCTGACTCACCAGCACTTGCGTCGCGGCTGCCATCTCGGTTTCGAAATCTTCCAATCGGGCGAGCAAATATCGGTAGCACCACCACGCAAGGATCGCCACGGCGAGCCCCAAAGCTGTCGGAACGATTCCCATTGACAGCCAGTCCATCGTGAACCAGAGGTGGTCTTCACCATTCCCGATGACGCCGCGAAACGAGTTCACGATTCCGATCAACGTCCCGAAAATTCCCACAAGCGGTGCGACCGCAGCGACCGTCGCCAGGCTTCTCACTCCCCGCCGCATCCGCGCCAGAAACACCGCCGCCGCGCGCCCGCAAGCCAGCTCGACCGAGTGCATCACCATCTCCTTTCTTTAGACACCTCGCCGACCGCTTTGTTCCCATTCGCGACGCTAACGATTCACCACGCACCGCGTCAGACCCCTAACTATGAGACTGCTCGCTTTTCTCGCATTACCGTTATCCGTTTTTGCGAACGACGCCACCATGTTCCGAGGCGATCCCGCGCATTCCGGCATCTACAATTCGCCCGCCACCCGCAGCCTCGCGAACGTCAAATGGAAATTCAAAACCGGCGCGAAGATTCTCTCTTCGCCCGCAGTCGTCGGCGGAGTCGTCTACATCGGCAGCGCCGATCGAAGTCTCTACGCGGTGAATGCCGCCGACGGCTCGCAGCGCTGGAAATTCGCCACCAACGGTGGGGTCAATTCCTCGCCTGCGGTTGTCGGTGGCCTGGTCTACGTCAACAGTCTCGACGGAAATTTCTACGCGGTCGACGCCGAGACGGGCAAGAAAAAATGGAGCTTCAAGACCGATGGCGAGCGTCGCTTCACCGCGCGCGGAATCCACGGCGCCATGCCGCGAACCGAAATGATGGCTGATCCGTATGACGTGTTTCTTTCGTCGCCCGCAGTCGCGTCGGGCATTGTCTATTTCGGCAGCGGCGACAACCACGTGTACGCGCTCGACGCGCAATCGGGCGAGCTCAAGTGGAAATTCAAAACCGGCGACGTGGTGCACGCGTCGCCCGCGGTCTCGGGCGGCGTGGTCTACATCGGAAGCTGGGACCGCAATCTCTACGCGCTCGACGCCAAGACCGGCGCGATGCTCTGGAAGTTTCAGACCGGCGACGACAAGAGCATCTATAACCAGATCGGCATCGCCAGTTCAGCATCGGTTGCGGACGGCGTGATTTACTTCGGGTGTCGCGACGGGCATTTTTACGCCGTCGACGCGAAAACCGGCAAGGAAAAATGGAATCACAATAACAATATGGGTTGGGTGATCGCGTCGCCCGCGGTGCGTGATGGCGTGGTTTATTTCCCGACCTCGGACGGCACTCGCTTCAAGGCGCTCGAAGCCGCCACCGGAAAAGTGATTTTCAACATCGCCAACAAGGCCGTTTCGTTTTCTTCGCCGGCGCTTGCCGCCGATACGGTTTACTTCGGGTCGTCCGACGGCTGGCTGCACGCGCTCGACGCGAAGACCGGCGCGGTCAAGGCCGAATTCCAAACCGACGGCAACAAGGAGAACGGTCCGAAGTATATCGACGCGCAGGGGAAAATGACCGGCTTGTATCCGGATCAGACGCTGGACGGAATGATGGTCGGCATGTTTCGCATGTTCACGCTCGGCTCCGTGCTGTCGTCGCCAGTCGTGGTGGATGGCGTGGTGTATTTCGGCAGCACGGATGGCCAACTCTACGCGATTCAGTAGCTGGCACGCCGCAAAACACGGGTAAACCAATTCGCGCGAATCTCGCCTCTATCCATATATAGGCGAGAGGACTGCGTCTGGACCGAAACCCGCCGGGCCGCGCGCGCATCCCAAAGGAAGGCCATGAAAATTCATTCGATTGCGCGATATGGGGCGATTGCGCTGTGCGCCGCGGCTATGCTCGCGCAAGACCAGAAACCCGAAGCCGTTTATTCCACCGACGTCAAAGTGGTGAACGTGTTCGCCACGGTTCACGACAAGGGCGGCAAGATCGTTCAGAATCTGACCAAGGACGACTTCGCTTTGACCGACGACGGTCGGCCCCAGACAATTAGGTATTTCGCCCGCCAAAGCGATCTGCCGCTGACGCTCGGACTGCTGGTGGATACCAGCATGAGCATGAGCAACGTGCTCGAAGAGGAGCGCACCGCCAGCTACAAGTTTTTCCAAAAGGTGATGCGCGAGGACAAAGATCAGGCGTTCGTCATTCACTTCGATCACGAAGTGGAGCTGTTGCGCGACCTGACTTCGTCGCGCAAGGACCTGGAAAAGTCGCTGCGCGAATTACAAACGCCCGAGCTGCGCCGCCGCGATAGAAGCGATCCGGACGCCGGCCCGCGCCGGGCGCGCAACATCGGTACCACGCTGTACGACGCGATTCTGCTGGGCTCCGACGAACTAATGAAGAAGCAGAGCGGTCGCAAGGCGATCATACTTCTTTCGGATGGCGACGATTTCGGGAGCCGCACTTCGTTAGCATCGGCGATTGAATCGGCGCAGCGAGCTGACACTTTGGTTTACGCGATCCGTATGGCGGACCCGGGGTTCAGCGGCGGCCGTAACGGACGCGGTGGCGGCGGAGGCTTTCCCTTTCCCGGTGGTGGCGGACGTCGCGGTGGCATGGGCGGCGGTCGGGGCGGCGGTGGACGTGGTCAAGTCCCCGGTGAGAAGCGTCCGGATGGCAAAAAAGTAATGGAGAGAATCGCGCGCGAAACCGGCGGCGCGTTCTTCGACGTTACGAAGAAAGATAACCTCGACAAGATTTTCGAGCGGATCGAAGAAGAATTGCGCAATCAGTACAGCCTGGGTTTCACACCTGATAAGCCGGGGCCCGACGGTGAGTATCGCAAGTTGCTGCTCACCGTGCCCAAACAGAAGACGCTGGTGGTGCAGACTCGCGACGGTTATTATTCGGGCGCCACGCGGAAGTGACTATTCAGCGGCCACGCGAAACGTGATCTTGGACCCGTCCGAGCCGCCCGTGTAGACGCGCTGTGTCGCCTTCACGAAATCGCTCGCGAGCGCTTTCGGAATATCCATGAACTTCTGCGGATTTCGATCCGTTAGCGGGAACCACGAGCTCTGGATCTGCACCATGATGCGATGCCCCGCTCGGAACGTATGGGCCACGTCGGGCAGCTTGAACGTGATGCGATCCGGGCGTCCCGGTTCGAAGGGGACCGGCTTTTCGAAACTCTTGCGGAATTTTCCTCGAAAAGGCTCGCCGCGAATGAGCTGCTGATAGCCGCCCATACGGATCGTGTTCGCGGGTTCGTTGCGCGGAGGAGCGGCCGGTTGTCCCGCTGCAGGAGTCGCCGGCGCCGGGGCGGGATTGTTGAAGTCGGGATAATTGCCGGGGAACACGTCGATAATCTTGACATCGAAATCCGAATCGGTGCCGGTGGTTGAGACTTTCAGATCGACTTCAATCGGACCGAAGACTGACACGTCGCGATCCAGCACGTCGGTTTTGTAAACCAGCACGTCGGGCCGCGCGGCGGCGAAGCGCTGGTCCTCCACCATGTAGGTGTTGTGGACGCCCATCACCACGTGCCCGATGTATGGGACTGGCTTGTTGGGGTCCGAAAGATATTCGTCAAACGACGATTCCTGCGGCTGGGTCCACGACAATTTTCCTTTCCCTTCGAGATGAATCGTTCGCGATGGCGCGTTCTGCGGCGGCCACGTATCGAATCGACGCCACTGGTTCACGCCCGTTTCGAACAGCCACGCCTTGGGAAACTTGCCATCGCCGCGACCCTTCAGGTGGAACAGAAAAAATGGAA
>DASYPO010000440.1:0-5089 GCA_036006545.1 Bryobacteraceae bacterium | reverse complement strand
CTGCGGGTAATATTCGGCTAGCCGGATGAGATCCAGCCCATCTTTTTTCCGCTTGCTCAGCTGACGCCTAGGATCCGTGTAGGCCCACAGTTTTCCTTGCGCGACATCGCCGAGACACGCCACCCTAGTCGGCACGCGCAGAACTTCACGAGTCTCGGCGCGGTCAACGAATGCCTGATACCGGTCGTCGGTCGTGAACTGGATATGCAGTCCGCTGTTCAGCTTCAGCGCAGGCGGAAGGTCGGCGATAACGATCTCCGCTTCCAACGAGTAAACTGGCTCGACAAAGCAGTTGACTGCGAGTCCGCCGATCAAACAGTACGGTCCGAACGATTCACAGGCTGCGATCACGCGAGAAAAGTCGCTCGCGCCGCCTTTCGTCGTAAGCTCGTATGCTTCCACTGCCGTCACTATCTCAGGTTACGACAGCTAGGCGCCTGATCAGTTGATGCGCTTGCCGGACTGCGTCTGCCCGCCCTGCGTTAGCTTCAATTCCGTGGCTCGACCGTCCGCACCCACGACGAAGTTGAGTCTTGCGCCGGCCTGCTGCACCGTGAACTGAGTCTCCGACAACGGCAGCGCTTCCAGCTTTCCCTGCCCCTTGGGCTGGACCATCAGGTGTCCGCTTTCATTCGTAACGATCATCTGCATGGGACCCATCTGGTAAGTGCCGGTGAGACGATCGAGGACTTTGGAATCGACTGGCACGATCTTCTCTTCGCCGGGCAGCGTGATCGTCTCCCCAAAAAGCGTCCCCGCAAGATCGCGCGCCAGCGCTCCCGGATTTCCAGCCATGTTGTTCGACAGCACGATCACTACCGCATCGTCGTCCGGGAAGCGCGAGATCTGGGTCGAAAATCCGTTGATGCCGCCGCCGTGGCCAATCTGCTTGTGATTGAACAAGGGAGTGACCATCCAGCCATACGCATAATTCCGCGACACGACCGTGAACATCTTCTCGCGTGACTCTTTGCTTAGCACCTTATCCGTGTACAACGCACGATCCCAGCGGTACAAATCGCGGGCGGTCGAGTAGAGTGACCCCGCGGCATGGGGCAGCGACATGTCGAGATAGTCCGCGTTCTTGAAGCTTGTGGGACCGGATGGCTCGTAGCCGGACGCGCGATTTGGCAGAATCTTGCTGGTGACGTCGTAACCCGAGTCGTTCATGTCGAGCGGCCCGAAGATGTGCTTCTCCAGGTAGTCCGCATACTTCTCACCGGACGCCTTCTCGATGATCGCGCCCAAAAAGACGTAGCCGCTGTTGTCGTACTTCCAACCTTCGCCAGGCTGAAATTCCATCGGTTTGTCCTTCGTCAGCATCACGATCTCAACCGGCGTTAGCGGAATTCGCGCGGTTTTCGGAGTGAAGAATCCGGGGATCTCGGTGTAGCTGGGAATGCCGGACGTGTGCGAAAGAAGCTGGTGAATCGTGACCGCCTTCCATTTGTCCGGGCAATCGTCGACGTACTTGCACGCCAGATCGGTGACCTTGAGCTTGTTCTGCTCCTGAAGCTGCAGGATAGCGGTGGCGGTGAACTGCTTGGTGATCGATCCTAGCCTGAACTTCGTGATCGGCGAATTGGGAATGTTCCATTCCATGTTCGCCAGGCCGTAGCCCTTTTCGAGAATCACTTTGTCGCCTTTGGCGACCAGCACGCTGCCGATGAAGCGCCGGTTCTTCTGATACGCCTCCGAAGCGTGATCGAGTTTCGCGGATAGGCTCGCTTCCTGGGCCACGGCGCTGAGAGCGATAGCAATGAAGAGGATGATGCGTTGAAACATGGGGTTATTTATTCGTCAAGAGAGATACGAATCTCGCAAGGGATTGGTTCCAGTACTTAATTATCGCGCGGCGTCCGGCGCCCAGTCGGCGTGGCGGCAGCGGGAGCGGTGGTCGTGATCGGAGTTGCGCCCTTATCGGTCAGCGCGCGATTGAACACCGGCACATCTTTGTCGAGCAGACTCTTGTATTCCGTCTTCGCGATCTCCAATTCCTTCTCGATGAACTGGAGCATGGCGAGCGAAGTTTCGGTGGGCCCGAAATCCGCCCCGCCCGCGACGTCACCCGCGCCGGTCCCGATCTCGCCGTTCAGCCAAATAAGGTTCATGTAGACCTTGTAGGCCTCGACGAAATACTTGTCGTCGCTATTCATCTGCGCTTTCTCGAGCAGTCGCGTTTCGACCGCGAGCATCTTGGTCTCCATGTCGTTCACGAGCTTCAGCAAGTCATCGGCACGCTGCGTGCGCGCCCTCTTCTGAAGATCCTCAAGCTGCTTGCGCATCCATTCGAGCTGGTTGACGATGTCCGAGGTGGTGTTGATATCGTCGCGAATGCGAATTTGCACGCGAGTCAACGCTTCCAGATCCGCGACGGTCGAGCTGGCGTTCGGATCGGGCATCAACTCGAACGGCTGAGTAAACGACTGGCCGTCGACGGTGAGCTTCACGCTGTACTTTCCGGGCGCGGCCATCGGTCCGACTTCAGCTTGCGCCAGCCCCCAGTGCGTGACCGGGCGCGTTTCGGCCCCGCGAAAACGCGGCTCGTCCCAGATTTTCGGATTCAAAGGCGAGACGGTTCGCAGCGCGACGACGCGCGGCGATTCATAACGTAAATCCCAACTCGCGCGATTCAAACCCACGCGTGCTTGTGCCCCGCGCACCTGCCGGATCACTTCACCCTTGGCATCGAGAATTTCCAGTTGTACCGGAGCTTTCGGCGCTTCCTTCAACGAGTAGTTCAAATACGCGCGACCATTGCGACTAAAACGATACGTCGGACGCGGCGTAAAGAGCTGCGTCGTCGGCGTCCCACCCGCCATTTGTTCGAGCGGTGTGATGTCGTCGAGCACGTAGAGGCCACGGCCGTACGTCGAAATCACAACATCGCGAAAGTTCTTTTGCACCTCGATCCAAGTGACCACGGCGTGCGGCAGACCCGCGTTGAGATTGGTCCAGTGGCCGCCGTCGTCGAGCGAATAGTAGAACCCGTTGCCGGTCCCGGCGAAGAGCAGACCCTTCTTATTAGGATCTTCGGTCACAGCGCGCACGTACCCGAGCGTACCTTTCGGAAGATCGCCCTGCACCTGCTTCCAGGTCGCGCCGAAATCGGAAGTCTTGAGAATGTACGGATCGCGATTGTCCATCATGTGCAGGTCGAGCGCAACGTACAGCGTCCCCGCATCGAAGTGTGACGGGTCGAGCTTGCTGATGGTTCCGAGCGGTGGCACGCCTTTCGGGCTCACATCGACCCAATGCGCGCCTGCGTCCTTGGTGTACCAGATCTTGCCGTCGTTGGTGCCGGCCCAGATGAGGCCTTTCTGAATTGGCGATGGCGCGATGGCGAAAACCACTTCGCCGTAGAACTGCCCCAGGTTATCGCCGACCACGCCACCCGACGCAACTATGTGCGCGGGGTCCTTCGTCGAAAGATCCGGACTAAATTCGGTCCAGCTCATGCCGCCGTTGGTGGTGCGGAGAATCATCTGGCAGCCGTAATAAACGGTGTTGTGATCGAAAGGATCGATGGCCAGCGGCGGGGACCAGTGGCAGCGATACCGCGTGTCGGTAGGAGGCGAATCGAGCGTGTGCAGCCACGGACTCACGGAACGCGCGCGCTTGGTCCGCGCATCGTAACGCGTAACCTGGTTGCCGTAACAAGTCGCCCAAATGATGTTGGGATCGGCGGGATCGGGAATGGTAAAACCGGATTCGCAGCCCCCGATGCCGTGCTCCCAAGCCGCGCCGCCGCGGCCCGTGGCTTCGGGCTGCGTGTGGACGCCGCGCATGGTCCCGTTGTCCTGCATGTTGCTATAGACCATGTAGGGAATCTGGTTGTCGACGGCGACGTGGTACATCTGGCCGATGGGCAGCGTGACGCGGTTGAAGCTGCGCCCGTGCTGCTCAGTGATGTTCATGCCGCCGTCGTGCGTGATCACGAAGCGGTCTGGATTCTTAGGATCGATCCAGATGTCGTGATTGTCTCCGCCCCAACCCACGTTGCGGAAAGTTTCGCCGCCGTCGGTCGAGACGTGGAACGCGCTGTTCGAGACCATCACCTCGTTTTCATTTCCGGGCGAGACGGCGAGATGGATGTAGTACCCTGCGCGGCCAATCAGCCCACGATCCCAACTGGCGACGCGCCAGTTCTCGCCGGCATCGTCGGATCGCCACAGCGAGCCTTGGTCTTTCGTTTGGATGAGCGCGTAGACGCGATTCGAGTTGGTGGGCGCGATCGCGACGTCAACCTTTCCGACGGGCGACGTAGGCATGCCGCGGCCTTCGATGCGCGACCATTTCGTTCCGCCGTCGCGCGAAACCCACACACCGCTGGACGGTCCGCCGCTGAACATCGCCCAGGTGTGCATCACCACCTGCCAGGTTCCAGCGAAGAGGACATTGGGATTCTTCGCGTCCATCGAGAGGCCGGAGCAGCCAGTGTTCTCGTCGACAAAGAGGACGCGTTCCCAACGCTTGCCGCCATCGGTGGTGCGATAGACGCCGCGCTCCTGTTGCGGTCCAGTGGCCCGGCCGACGGCGCACGCGAACACGATGTCGGGATTGGTCGGATGCACGATGATGCGGCCGATCCGCCCGGTTTCTTCGAGACCGAGATGCACCCAGGTGCTCCCGGCGTCGGACGATTTGTATATGCCGTTGCCCATCATGTCGCTGTCACGAATCACCCACGCCTCGCCGGTGCCGGCCCACACCTGTTTTGGATCGGACGGGGCGACGGCAAGCGCGCCGATAGCTTGCGCGGATTGGCCGTCGAAGACGGGATTGAAGCGGATGCCGCCGTCGGTGGATTTCCAAACGCCGCCCGAGGCCGCGCCGGCATAGTAGGTGAACTGGTCGCCGGGTACGCCTGCGACAGAGGCGATGCGGTTGCCGACCGCGGGTCCGAGGAAGCGAAAGCGCACGCCGTCTTCGGGGGGCCCGCCGAATCGTCCGCGCTGTGCAAGCGCGAGGGTGGCGGTGAGGGCGAGAAAGAGCGAAACGGTCTTCAGTCGCATGTGGGGCGGACCTCCTGGTCCGCGGCCGACCTCCCGGTCGGCGACTTGTACACGAGAAATCACAATCACTTGGT
>DASYPO010000439.1:0-4837 GCA_036006545.1 Bryobacteraceae bacterium | reverse complement strand
TGCGCACCAGGTCCATCGCACGCAGCAGTAGCGCCAGCAGAATGGTCGGCTTCAGCAGCGGGAGAGTGACGTCGCGCAGGATTTGCCACCCGCTCGCGCCGTCGATTCGCGCGGCTTCGATCGGCTCGTGCGGAATCGCCTGCAACCCCGCCGAAAGCAGCAGGAACAGAAACGGCGTCCACTCCCAAATGTCGACCAGGATTACTGACGCCAGAGCCGACGCATCTCCGCTGGTCCAGGTCAGCGTGCTGGTGTCCGCTCCCATGCGACGCAACGTTCCGTTCAGCACGCCGAATTGCGGGTTGTAGATCAACCGCCACGCCACCGCCGCGACCACCGGAGGCAGCAGCATCGGCACCAACATGCCAGCGCGGAATAACGATTTGCCGCGCGTCAGAGAATCGATCAGCAGCGCCAGCGCGAGCCCCAACAGAAACTCAACTGCCAGCGCAGCGCCAGTGAAAACCACGGTCTGAATCAGCGCCACGCCGAACAACCGATCCTGGAACAGTCGCGTGAAATTTGCCAGCGTCCACGCGCCCGAAGGATTCGTCAGGCTCACCTTCACCGCATAGAACATCGGATACACGGACAGCGCGATCAATACCACCATGGCCGGCGCGACCCACGGCAGCGCCGCGTGGCGACTTCTCATCGCGCCTGTCCGCGCGCGACCACCTGCGCGATCTCGCGAGCCGCCGCACGCATAGCCTCATCCGCGGGCATTGTTCCGGCATTGGCTTTCGAAAGGTAAATCCCGAACGCGTTCTCAATTTCGTTCCACTGCGGCGTACGCGGCCGCGGTCGCGCTGCTTCGAGCGATTTGAGCTGCGCCGGGAACGCACGATACTTCGCTCGCAGTTCGGCATCTTCAAAGACACTCTTACGGGTTGGAGGATTGCCGCGCTGCGCGGCCTTCTTCATCTGCGCCGGCTCGGTCGCCCAGAAAATGAACTCGAACGCGTCGGCCGCATGTTTCGACGCCGCTGGAACCGCGACCAACCAGGTTCCCAGTTCGCCCACACCCGTCGCGCGCTCGCCCGGCATGGGAACAAATTCGATCTTCCCCGTGACTTTCGATTTTGCGGGATCGTCCATCGCCGAGATCCACGCGGGCCAGTTGATGCTCATCGCCGCGGTCGATTGCAGCAGGTGTGCCGATACTTCATCCGCGTTGAAACCGGCGTAGCCAGGTGGCGAAAGCTTGCCTAGTTCCAGCATGAAGCCCAGCGCGTCGATGGCCGCGGCGGAATCGCATACCGGTTTCCCCGACGCGTCCAGCACGTCGCCGCCGAAGGCCCACAACAGCGGCATGAAATCGGCGACCACCGCATTGCCTGCCGCCGCACGCATAACATACCCGAACATCTTCTCTCCGGCGCCGATCTTCTTCGCTGCGGCCAGCACGTCGTGCCACGTCGTTGGCGACGCGAGCTTGTACTTCTCGAATAAATCCTTGCGATAGAAGAAGAGCTGCGAATTGCCCACGTAGGGCAGTGCGTAGTAACGCCCACTGCGATACGGATTCTTGCAGACGTCCAGACACGGCCCTACGAAATCGGCATCCGGATCGCGCGCCAGCGCAGCGAGATTCCCGCCTTCCACCAGCTTCGGGAACCATGGATCATCCAGCATGATCACGTCATAGGCGCCCGTGCGGCTGGTCAGGTCGAGCTGCTCTTTCTCGAACAGATTCGCGTAGGGAAGCTCGACCACCTCGACCTTGATACTCTTGGCCGCGCCCCACTCCTGCGCCGCTGCCTTCAGCGCCGATCCTTCCACGCCCGCATTGACAGCGATGGTGAGCGATCGATCTGAGGAGCGGGAACATGCCGCGAGTCCACACAACAATGCGATGGCGATCAAGCGTTGTAGCATCGTCGTTATTTTAGGTGGTACAGGATCGAAAAATCTGTACGAGCGACTTCGCGGTACTGTGCGAGCCAATCGGCGTACTCGTTCAACCGCGCCAGCGCGAGCGTCTGGTTATAAGGGCCCAGCCCGTCGACCACCCACACGGGTCGCGACTTCAGCAGCTCCGCGCGATTCGGCGCGGTAAATTCCGGCGCCACCGATTGCGACGAAAACAGGTGTCGATCCGCCAGCACGCCTGAGATCGGTTGGCTTTCGAGAAACCGTGTCCCCGCCGGCAAACCTGAGTAAATGAAGATTTCCGGACGGAACCCCCAGACGAACAATGTCTCGCCCGGTGCGGCCAGCGAGTGCAGTTTATCTCCCGCGGCGCGACTGTCGCGATCCATCGACACGTCACGCTCCGGCACCCCGGGCCGGAATCGAATCGCCGGAACCGCGAGCAATGCTACCAGCGCCACCAGAGCCGCATGATTTGAAGCGGACCAACCGCGCGCCGCGAGAATTACCGTCGGCGGCAGCAGCAGGAAATAGTAACGCGGAAAAAATCGCATCCCCAGTACGACCCCGCAAAACGTCAGCACAATCCACGCGATCATCTTCCATTGGCGTTCGCGCGTCCAATCTCGACACAGGGCTAAAATCGCACCGACCACCAGTGCCGCCTGGAAACCCATCCAGTTCACCGTACGCTTCAACCCTTCGGCCAACGGATTCTCGACAAACGTATTCCGCGCGTAGATCCCGCCCCACTCCCACGCCTGTCTGTAGAACTCGCCCAGCGACCCGTGCGCCCACATCCATCCGATCGCGATCGCATTCGGCGCGACGAAGCCTATCAGCAACAAATGCGCTTCCCTCCAGCGCCAAAGCGCGCATGCCGCCAGAACGAAAATAGCCTTCGAACTCGCGAGTAACCCGACGCCCGCCGCAACTCCGCTCCAAAAAGCCCGCCCGCGCCACGCGAAATAAATCGCGACCAGATGCGGCAGGATCAGCAGCATGTCAGATGCCAGCGGTATCACTGCCGAAGGCAACGCAAATGTCAGAAAAACCACCAGCAGCCCCGCTGCCAGCCATCCTTCGCGATCCGACCACCGACGTCGAGCAATCATTCCCGCCATCGCCGCAGCCAACAATACGTAAATCGCGCCAGCCGCCCGCAGCGGCACCCCCGCTCGCGCACCCCACAACAGCGGGACCCATGCGACCAGCGGGGGCTTGTCAAACCACACATCCTTGTAGAGAGTTTTGCCGTGCGCCAATTCCTGCGCGGCGGCTAGCGGAAGATTATCGTCGGCCCATAGCACCGGGGCGTGCAACCATCGCACGTAGAAAACGCCGGCCGCGACTAGGAAGGCAACGACGGCGCCTCTGCGCATTCCTCCGAATATAGCGGATTGGAGCAATTCCACTCCCTGGCGCGCCGGAAATGCTCCGCCAGAAACTGCACCATCACTTCGATCTGGTCGCACACCTCGCGATGCGTTTCCTTTTCGTGGCCGATGGGATCCGCCACCGCGTAACGCAACACCTGCGCCCGCGTCTCCGGCACTCCGTACTCGCTCAAATTGACGATCAGGTCGAAGGAATCCAGGTCGAATTGATTAATGTGCTTGGGCAATTGGTCGTCGGGAATCGGCGTTCGTTTGTCGAGCATCGCCGCGCGCGTCCGTCGGGAAATGCGCGCAGCCGGCACAATCCCGGCGCTCACCGCCTCGATAACGTCACCCGCGTGAACGCGCGCCAGCGTCTCAGCCACCTGGCTGCGGCACGAATTCCCCAGACACACGAACAGCACCCGTCCGCGACGCGTCCCCAGGGCCTGGAACAAACTCATCTCAACGCTATTTTGCTGGGTGCCCCCCTCCGCGACAAGATCCGCCGGGTCTAATTGCACTGGATCTACGGTACTTCGTCGTACCAGTACCGGTCCGCTTTCGGCAGCAGGGTAAAATGGTTTCAACTCATGAGCTGTAAAGTTTTTCTTGGGCTATTCCTGTGCGCGCTCACCTTCGCGCAAAACCCTTCGGATGTAAACACCGCCGAAAAAGAAACCGAGGACAATGCGCTCCGCCGCATGGAACATTTCTATGGGCCGCGCCGTTATCCCGACGCGACTTTTCAGCCCGGTGGACGCCTGCGCGCGTTCCGCGAAATGCAGCGTATGGATCAGGCCGTGCGATCCGGCAAAACCGGCCTGCGCGGCGCCGGCCTGCAAGACGCATGGAAAGCGATCGGTCCGAAACCGATCAATTTTAGCGCCGGATTTATTACTTCGGGGCGCGTGACCGCCATCGCAGTCGACCCGCGTAACAACGACGTCATCTACATCGGCGGCGCCGATGGCGGCATCTGGAAAACCACCGACGGCGGGACCACCTGGACGCCGCTCACCGATCAGGAGGCTTCGCTTTCGACCGGCGCCATCGCGCTCGATCCATCCAATCCCGATATCGTCTACGTCGGCACTGGCGAACAAAATTTCGCCGTCGACAATTACAACGGTGCCGGCATCCTTAAATCGGTCGACGGCGGCCAGACCTGGATCAACATCCCCGGCCCGTTTGCGAATTCGCGGATCGGCGCGCTCGCCGTCAAGCCGGACGACGGCAAAATTATTCTCGCCGCATCCATCCTCGGGCTGCATCGTTCGACCGACGCAGGCTTGACCTGGACGATTGTGAATCCCGGAACAGCGGTCGCCGTATTCTTCGATCCGCAGCAGCCCAACGTCGCCTGGTCGGCGAACGGAAATATTCGCGGGTCAACCGCCAACGGCGTTTATCGATCCACCGATGGCGGCGCCACCTGGACCATCGTGCGCGGCACCGGAACCAACACCATTCCCAGCGGCACAAGCGCGGGACGCATTGAAGTGGTCCCGCTGCTCACCAGTCCAAAGTCCGCGCTGGCCGCTGTGGCTGTTCCGCTCGGCACTGCCGCGACCCTGATCGATATTTAC
>DASYPO010000438.1:0-6208 GCA_036006545.1 Bryobacteraceae bacterium | reverse complement strand
CCTGGTGCCGTCGGGCGGATTCGTCGGATGGTTCGACATGATCTATCTGGGGCTCGCGGCCGTTACGATCGGCCTGCTGGTGCTGCATCTGCGCTGGCGGGTTCCGTTCATTCCAGAAAGCTGGATTGGAAAGGGTCAGTTGATGTACCTCGCGTTTCTGTGGGCCGTCGTGGGAATCAATTTCGTCCACGTGCTGCCGCGATTCATGCCGCAGCGCCTTGTGACGGAATGGGTCATGACCGTGAATGCGATGTTGTGCACGGTGCTGGTAGTGGTCGGAAGTGTTTTGGCACGCGTGCGTGACGATTCGCCCGTCGACGAATCATACGGCCGATTAATCCGACGGGCAGTCGCACTTGGCGTGGCGGGAGCGATCGTCGTGACGTTTGCAGGATGGGGAATCAAGCGCGCGATGTACGGCGATCAGACGGCGGGCGGGATCCCGAATCAGATCCGCTTTGGTCCGAATAACACGAACACCATCAAGTAACAATGCCGACCGGGGGGTCGGCTGCGGACCAGGGGGTCCGCCCCCAGCGTTGAATCGTTTTATTTCGGCGCGGCGAAGCAATACAGCGTTTCGTTGGTGCGTACGTAGATTCGGCTATTGGCGATCGCCGGAGTCGCGACCACCTGCTCGTTGAAATCCGCCGACGAAATCTTCTCCCAATCTTTGCCGGCGCGCAGGACCGTCGCCTTACCTTCCTTATTGATGAAGTAGATCTTGCCGTCGGCGGCGACGGGCTGCGCATAATACTCGCCGAGCGCGTCCTTGAAGCGTTCTTCGCGAAGCTGCTCGCCGGTTTCGGGATCGATGGTCACCAGGATCCCGCCGTTGCGGATCACGTACATCACGTTCTGGTAAATCAGCGGCGCGAGCACGTAGGGCAACCCTTTGGTGTAACGCCAGCCGATGTGTGTGGAGGTGACGTCGCCCTTTCCGTTCAGCTTGGTGCGAATCAGCCCGCCGGGAGGATTCTTGGGATTCATGGCAAGATCCCATTCCTCTTCGGTGAGAATGCCGTCGCCATTTCCGTTGTTCTTGTCGATGCCGGTGAACAATCGGCGCATGATGGCGCCGTTGGTCGTGTCTGGCACCTCGGTCGCGATGGTGATCTTGTTGTCCTTGTCCTTGTCGAACTGCGTCTGCATGGGTTTGAAAGAGTTACCGCCGCTCATGACGGGTTCAAGCGTGTAAACGTAATCGCCGGCGATCAAGGGAAGCACCGCTGGTCCGACGGAAACGCCGCGCGCCCACCAGATTCGTTCGCCGGTCTTGGCTTGGTAGCCGGTGAGTTCCATCGCGCCGGCGACGATCACCTGCAGCGGACCGTCGGCGGGTTTGTAAAGCGATGGCGTGGCGTAGGAACCCAGAAATCCTGTCGGACGTTCGCGCTTCCAGACCTGCTTTCCGGTTGCGGCGTCGAAAGCGACGAGGTACGCGTCCTGGGGCGCGTCGATGAGCAGAATGATGTTGCCCTCCGCGTAGATCGGAGAAACGGCGACGCCTTGCACGACGCCGAAGGGTCCGAGCGGCGTGCGCCATAGCTCTTTTCCAGCGAAATCGTAGGCCAGAAGACCGAACTCGGGGATGAAGACGAAGACCGATTTTCCATCCGTGGCGGGACTCGGGGTGGTGGGACCGTTTAGCGGATTCGGCGGCTCGTTGCGAAGCTTGGTGACGGATCGGCTCCAGAGTTGTTCGCCGGTGGCCGCGTCGAAACACAGCACAATGCGTTCGTCGCCCGAGTGACCGGTGATGAAGAGCTTTCCGTTGACGATGATCGGCGAGGAGTTGCCTTTAGGGGTTTTTGTTTTCCAGGCGACGTTTTTGTCCGGGCCGATTTCGGAGGGCAGGCCCTTGTCGTTTGAAAACCCCTCACCGTTCGGGCCGCGGAAGCGCGGCCAGTCGCTGGCGGGGAGAATGAGGCTGGTGGAGATGAGAAGGAGAAGAAAGCGCATGGTCACATGCGTTAGACGAACCGGGCGCATTTAGGAAAGGGTAACAGGCGACAAGATCGCCTGCGTTACTGAAGGCGACAGGCGACAAGATCGCCTGCGTTACTTGCCGGAGTCCATGTGCCAGCCTGGGTTGACCCAGGCGCCGTTCTGATAAACGAACAGCTCGGTCACGCGGCCGGTGTTGGTGGTGCGCTTGCCGTCCTGCTCCAGCTCATATAAATAGGTCGAGTAAACTGTGGCGGTCAATCCGTACACCTGGATCTCGGTCTTCGGGAATTCGAGGCGCAACAGCTTGCCGCCGGACGCGGCGAAGCGCTTGGAACCGTCGAACACGGCTTCCCGATTGCCCCAACTGCCGCCAGGTTCGAGCGTGATCAGGTCGGCGGGCAGAAGTTTTTCCAGCGCGGCGCGATCGCCCGAGAAGTAGGCGCGCCACACAGCTTCGCGCGCGTCGAGCAGTTGCTTCTTAACGGAATCAGGGAGCTTGCGTAACTGCTGGTACTGCTCAGCGGTAGACTCGGGGTGCAACTCGGTGTCCGATCCAGTCTGGATCCATGCACCGTTCTGCTTGGTGTAGAAATCGGCGATGCGCAACGCGCGTTTGTTGACCGGCCCGGATCCGCACTTGGATTCGACGTCCGCAACGAAGGTCACGAACGCGGCATCGCCATGGAAGATCATGTCGAATTCGCGCATCTTGTAGCCCGACATGCCGCACGTGTTTTTCGGATCGAAGTTCCCGGTCGAGCTCATGTAAGCTTCCAGACCCTTGATCATTTTGCGCGACCCTTCCAGGTAGCCCAGCCAGTTTTCGGCGTGTGTGGCGCGAAGCTCATCGCGATTCCGGTTGATGAACGCCTGGAAGATACGATCGATGTGGGCGCGGATGGCTTCGCGATCGGCGGCGCGGTCGGTATCGGCGGCGGTCGCGAAAGAGGGCAGCAGAAGCGTGAAACAAATCAGGTAGCGCATGGTTTACTCCGTTCTGATGGTGTCGAGAGGATTTGAGCGAGCGGCCAATCGCGCGGGCCGCCAGCAACCGAGTATCGCGGCGGCGGCGATTACGAGGAGCGCCGCGGCATAAGTGAGCGGATCGACGCTCGAGATTCCGTAGATCAAGCCCTGGAGCGATCGCGAGACGGCGAGCGCGCCCGCAAGACCGAGTGCCATTCCGATCGCGGTCAGGACGAGTCCTTCACGCAGTACCAGGCGCAGGACGTCCGATGCGCTGGCGCCGAGCGCCATACGCACGCCCATTTCATGCGTGCGCCGTGAAACTGAGTAGTGCACCACGCCGTAGATCCCGATGGCTGCCAGCACCAGCGCCAGTGCGCCGAAAATTGCAGCCAGCACTGCGGTGAAGCGCGCGGGAGACTTGGCGCGATCCATATACATGGTCATGGGTCGGAGCTTCGAAAGCGCGAGATCGCGATCGCGCTGGCGCAGCAAATCGCGCACGGGATCGGCAAGCGAGAGCGGCTCGACGCGGGTGCGCAGGACATAACTCAAGTGCGGGCGGGAGCTTTGTTCAAACGGGATGTAGATTTCGCCGCGTAATTGTTTCGAGATCGAGTGGTGGCGAATGTGTTCGACCACGCCGACGACCTCGGTCCAGCCGGGCTTGAAACCTCCGTTGCTGAAGTGCTCGGTCTCGATTTTCTTACCAACCGCGCTTTGGCCGGGCCAGGTCGAGCGGGCGAGCGATTCATCGACGATCACGACGCGCTGGCCGGAGTTGCGATCGCGATCGTCAAAATAGCGGCCCTCGAGGAGTCGCGTCTGCATGGCTCGCAGGTAACCTATGGTCACTGCGCGATGATCGGCGAGCAGAGCGGCGGATTCATTCTCGCTCACGCCTTCCGGCCGATAGGGGCTGTACCAGTTGGGATAGTCATCCAGCGGGAGGTGGGAAATCGCGCCGACGGATTCGACGCCGGGAATGGCCGCGAGTTGCTGTTCCCAATCCTTGACGAATTGTGCGCGAGCGACGTCGTTGCGGTAGCGCGAGCCGGGCAGGTCGATCTCGAAGGTGAGGAGGCGCTGCGGTTCGAATCCGGGGCGGACCTGCTGGATCTTTTCGAACGTGCGGATCATGAGGCCGGCGCCGACGACGAGAATGAACCCGAGCGTAACTTCGCTGACGATGAGCGCGGCACGGAGTCCACGGCGGGCGGGAGTCTGCGAGGTGCGGCCACCATCGCGGAGCGATTCGATCAAGTCGAACTTGAAGGATTCAAGGCTAGGGGCAAGGCCGATGAGCAGGACGGAAAGAATCGCGGCGACGGCCATGAAGGCGAGAACGGGCGCGTTAAGTCCGACATTGCCGAGTCGCGCGAGATAGTCGGGTTGGAGCTGAAGCAGGGCTTTGAGTGCGAGCCATCCCAGCGCAACGCCGACGGTGCCTGCGACAGTGCATAGTACGAATCCTTCGACAAGGAGCTGTCGCACGATGCGGCCGTTCGACGCGCCGAGCGAGGCGCGCACCGCGATTTCCTTACGGCGTCCCGTCGCGCGGGCGAGCAGAAGGTTCGCGGAGTTGACGCAGCAGATCAGTAAGACCAGTCCCGCGCCGGCGAAGAGTGCGATTAGGGTCGGGCGGATTTCGCGTGTCGTATCGCGCTGCAGCGGGGCGACCTCGAACGTCAGATTCTCAGCGGAGTATTCGGTATAGGTGGCGCGAACCTGGGCGGCGACTGAGTTGAGATCCTCCTGCGCTTGCGCGGCGGTAACACCGGGTTTCATGCGCGCGAGCATTCGAATGTAATACAGCGTTCGCGGGAAGCGGGCGAGATCGCCGAAGGGAACATACGCATCGACGATGGGCGGGACGTTCGAGTCCTGCGGGAAATGAAGCTGAAAATCCTGCGGCATCACGCCCAGGATGGTAAGACTCGCGCCTTGGAAAGGAATGCCTTTGCCGGCGATGTTGGGGTCGCCACCGAAACGCCGCTGCCACAGGCCGTAGCTAATGACGATGGCGGGACGGCCACCAAATTTCTCTTCAGGAAGAAACACGCGGCCGACGGCAGGCTTGACGCCGAGCATCGAAAGGAAGTTCGTCGTGACGGAGGCTACCTTCACTTGCTCCGGATTCGCTTCGCCGGTGAAAGTGCCGGTGCCGACCCAGATTCCAGCGACTTCCTGAAGCAGCCGGCTGCGTTGCTGGATTTCGCGAACGATGGGGCCGGAGGACGGTGCACGCGGTCCGGAAGAGTGGAAATTCGACCAGATCAGGGCGAGTTGCTCAGGCTGCGCGTAGGGAAGCGGGCGCAGAAGCACGGCGTAAACGACGCTGAAGATCGCGGTGTTGACCCCGAATCCGAGCGCGAGCGTGATTACAGTGACGGCGGTGAATCCCTTGCTGCGTCCGAGTGCCCGAATGGCGTAGCGCAAATCTCGCAGCAGCGATTCGACACCGGCGCCGACGCGGGCGTCACGGACCTGCTCCTTGACTTGCTCGGTGCCCTCGAACTCGACTCGCGCCGCGCGGCGGGCTTCGGACGGCGACATGCCCTGGGCGCGATAGCGGTCGGTCAGCAGGTCGAAGCAGGCGCGCACTTCGTCGTCGAGCTGGTCTTCCAAACGCTGTTTGCGGAACAGCAGGCGGAAGAGACTGGCGGTGCGCGTGATCCACTTCATGGTCACGTCTCCGTTTCGAGCAGAAGGTTGACGGCGGTGAAAGTTCGCTTCCAGTTGCGCTTTTCGCGAGAGAGCTGCGCACGGCCGATACGGGTCAGCGAATAGAAGCGCGCGCGACGATTGTTTTCGGAGGGCCCCCACTCGCCGGTGATGGCGCCGTTCTGTTCCAGGCGATGCAGGGCGGGGAAGAGCGATCCGGCTTTGACGTGAAAGACGCCGCGGGTGACCTGCTTGATGCGGTCAGAGACGCCGAGACCATGCAGCGGTCCCAGCTCAAGCGTACGAAGAATGAGGAGTTCGAGCGTACCTTGAAGAAGTTCAGAGGGCTGCGGCATGGTCGTATCGGCGGTCTATAGAAGACTAGCATTGTTCCTATAGACGGTCAATAGGAGGCACGTTAGCGGACTGTAACGTGAATCTCGCCCTTGCCCCAGACGGTCTGCCGGCCGACGCCGGTCCAGCGCGCGGCTTCGAGGTAAGGGACGAACTCGGTTAGGTCGCCTTCATAATCAGCCTCGCCGGTGAAGCCGCCGAGGGAATGGGTTTGACCGGTACGGCTGCTGCGGCGCTGGGCCGCGACCTGCTGGAGGTCGCAACGCGTCATGCG
>DASYPO010000437.1:0-13020 GCA_036006545.1 Bryobacteraceae bacterium | reverse complement strand
GGCTGGCCCCACTTGGATTGCGCGGCGGCCAGGAACTGATCGATTACGATCTGAGCCCCATTGGCGAAATCGCCGAATTGCGCCTCCCACACTACCAACGTGAGCGGATCCCCCACGCTATAACCAAACTCGAAGCCCATCACCGCGTATTCGCTGAGCGGGCTGTTGTACACCTCAAAGCGCGCCTGCTCCTTCGCCAGATGCTGCAGCGGGACGTAGGGCAGGCCGTTCTCGGAATCGTGAAACACGGCGTGCCGCTGGCTGAACGTGCCGCGTCCGCTGTCCTGTCCCGAAAGCCGAACGGGCGTGCCTTCCAGCACCAGACTGCCGAATGCGAGAAGTTCGCCCAGCGCCCAGTCAATGTGATTTTCGGCGAGCGAATCCCTGCGCTTCTGGATCAGTCCGGCGAGCTTAGGATGCAGACGGAAATCGCCGGGGAACGTCGTGATCCCCTTAATTACCTCATCGAGCACCGCGCGCTCCACCGCCGTCGGCGTGTTGTCGGGTGTGATGGAAGCCGCGGGAATCGCGCTCAGCTCTTGTAATTCGTACTGCTCTTTCTGAAGCTGCGCCTGATCGTAAATCTCGCGCAGCCGTTGCTTATTGGCTTCGCGCCATTGGGCGACTTCGGCCGGTGTAGTCAACCGCTCCTGTTGCAGCCGATCTGCGTACAGCGCCGCGACCGGTTTCTGAGCGCGGATCTTGCGATACATCAGCGGCTGGGTGTAGCTGGGATCGTCCGTCTCATTGTGGCCGTGCTTGCGATAACACACCACGTCGATCACCACGTCCTTGTGAAACTTCTGGCGGTATTCGTAAGCCAGTTGCGTGGCGCGCACGCACGCCTCGGGATCGTCGCCATTGACGTGCAAAATCGGAGCCTGCACCATCAGCGCGACGTCCGTACAGTAGGTGCTCGAACGGCCTTCCTGCGGATTCGCCGTGAATCCGATCTGATTATTCACCACGATGTGAATTGTGCCGCCGGTTTCATAACCCTTGAGTCGCGAAAGAGTCAATGTCTCGGCCACCACGCCCTGACCGGCCATCGCCGCGTCGCCGTGAATCAGCAGCGGAACCACGCGATGTCGCATCGTGTCGCCCAGGCGATCCTGCTTGGGCCGGACAATTCCTTCCACCACCGGATTCACGGCCTCGAGGTGGCTCGGATTGGGCGCTACCGCGACCTTGATATCCACCCCACCCGCCGTTCGAAAAACTCCGCTCGCGCCCAGGTGATACTTCACATCGCCCGACCCCTCGGTCGAGTCCGGGTCCATGTCGCCTTCGAAATCGGAAAAGAGCTGCAGCATGCTCTTGCCCACGATGTTCGCGAGCACGGTGAGACGGCCCCGATGCGCCATTCCGATCACGCATTCATCCACGCCTGTAGCCGCCGCGCGATCCAGAAGCTCGACCAGCATGGCCATCATCACCTCGGCGCCTTCCAGCGAAAAGCGTTTGTGACCTTTGAAGCGGGTATCGAGGAAAACATCGAAATCTTCGGCGCTGACGATCGTCTCGAGCACGCGGCGCCGCAATTCGGGAGCCAGCACACGGCCGGCATCCGCCGATTCGACGCGGCGCTCCAACCACTGCCGTTCTTCGGAACTCTCGATGTGCATGTACTGCACGCCTGTGGTTCCCGCGTAAATCGCGCGTAACTGATCGAGCAGCGTGCGCAGCGTCGTGATGCCGAATGATCCGGCGTGGAAAGTACGATCCAGATCCCAAATCGTGAGCCCGTGCGCGGCCGGCTCAAGATCGGCGTGTGGCGCGCGGATACTGCCCAGCGGATCGAGCTGCGCGAGTAAATGGCCGCGTTCGCGCCAGGTTTGAATCAACTGTGCCACGGCGGCCTGTTTCACTGGATCGGCATTCACCGCGGGTGCCGGCGCCGGATCGGTTTCCCATCGCCACGGTTGAATTGAAATTCCCAGATCGGCGAAGATTCGCGAGTAAAACCCCTCCTCGCCTTCGAGCAACGATTGCAGCGCCCCGAGAAACATCCCCGATTCGGCGCCTTGGATCACCCGATGATCGTAAGTCGAAGTGACCGTCATCACCTTGCTCAAGCCGAGGGACGCACGCATCTCTTCCGGCACGCCGCGATATTCCGGCGGATAATCGATCGCACCGGTGGCAATGATCGCGCCCTGCCCCATCATTAGCCTCGGAATCGCGCCTACGGTCCCGACCGTCCCCGGATTCGTAAGTGAAATCGTCGCACCCGTCAGATCTTCGACTGTTAATTTGTTATTGCGCGCACGCGAAATTAAATCGTCGTAAGCCGCGCAAAACTGGGCGAAGTTCATCGCTTGCGCGTTTTTGATCGACGGAACCTTGAGCGACCGAGCCCCATCCTTGCCCGCCACGTCGACCGCGATGCCGAGGTGCACGTGCGCATGCATCACCCGAAACACCTCGTCGCCGTTTTCCGAATACGCCTGATTTAGAGCCGGCACTTTTTCGAGCGCACGCACAATCGCCCATGCGATCAGATGCGTGTAGGAAACTTTGCCAGCGCCTGCCAGTGTGCGGTGCTGATTGATCAGCCTCCGATTCTCGTCGATCACCTTGACCGGCATGCTGCGCTGGCTGGTGGCGACCGGCATCGACAAACTCGCCGTCATGTTCTCAGCGATGCGCAGCGCCGGTCCGCGTAGAGGAACTAACTGATCCCCCGGCGCGAGCGGAGTCACCGGCGTAGGCCGCGTTTCGACGACTCGCGTTTCTGTCACGCGCGTGGGGTTCGGCGGAGCCGCAGGCGCTGATTCAGGTGCGCCCGTCGTATGGCCATTGCCCTCGAAAACCTCCGACCAGGACGCATCGACGGTTCGCCGGTCATGCAGATACTGCTGCTGCAGCTCGTCTTCCAGCCAGCTATTTACGTTAGGTGATTGTGAATCGGGCATGCGCAGGCGGCGCGCCAACTAGCCACGTGACGCGCCTATTACTATGATATCGGATGACTCGAAAGAACCCATGAAAATCCTAATCTTTTCGGACCTTCATAACGACGGACGCGCGCTCGAAAGACTTATGGCGATCGAAGCCGATTGCTACATCGCCGCCGGCGACCTGGTCAGCTTTCAAAAGGGGCTGGACAGGATGGGCGACTTGATGAAGCCCCGCGCCGACAAGATGTTCGTGATGCCTGGGAACCACGAAACCGAAAGCGACATCGCCGACTTCTGCAAGCGCTTTGGATTTCGCAGCCTGCACGATACAGCCATCGAGTGCGCGGGTCACCACATCGCCGGTCTCGGCTACTCGAACATCACGCCGTTCAATACACCCGGCGAATTCACGGAGGAAGAAATCGCGCGACGACTCGAGAAGTTCTCGTTCCTGAAGCCGTTGGTTCTGATCTGCCACGCGCCGCCGCTGAACACCGCACTCGATCGCGTCAAAGAAGGATTACACCCCGGCAGCCGTGCCGTAGGCGAGTTCATTGAGAAGCATCAGCCGCCCTACTTCTTCTGCGGCCACATTCACGAGGCCGAGGGAGTGGTGGTGCAGCTTGGTAAGACCCGCGCCCAGAACGTCGGGAAGCCTGGGTATTTGCTGGACCTGTAGGCCGACGTGGGCCAGGTGATCTTGTCACCTGCCGGCTTCTGTAACACTGCGATCTTTCTGAACCCGCAGTCAGGTCGCCTGCTGATCTAACCGAGCCCTATGCCGCTGCCGCCCCTGCCCGCGAAGGCCGCCACACATCAGGATCGCCCGCTTTCAGTAGCTTCTGGACCGTCTCTTCTTGCGGAAGATTGTCTTCGACGAAATCGATTCCTTCCGAGGTAATTGTGAGTGAGCTTCGGTCGTCCACGCCCACCAGCTTCTTCTGCTTCAAGTACCAGACCGTGAACTCCAGGTGTTCCCGGGGCATGAACATCAGACGCTCGAGCTGTAGGATCGACAGGCTCGGCACAATGGGATTCAGTTTGCGCTGGTTATACAGCAGGCACAGCATTCCCAGTCGACGGTTGTGTTCTCCGCTCACTCCATTGGTGAACTCGCGGCTCAGGAAGACCGGTAGCGGCTCCTTGTTGTGGATGCGCAATTCTTCGTCGAAATCTTTGCGGCGCTTCTCGTCCGAAAGCACCTCGAATGCGGTCTTGACCTTTAGAAAACGATCTAGATCGCCGCTGTCCTGATTGTCGGGATGAAAGCGCGAGGCCACTAGGTGAAACACACGCTTGATCGACTCATCGGTCGCGTCCGGGGACACACCGAGGATCTCGTACCAGTCGACGAATGCCGTTTTGAATTCGATAGTTTGCATAATGTTCGTCTCTCCCGAAATCAATACGCGCGACGCGGCGTTTCGTCGGTAGTGGTTTTCGAGACCACCGCGTCCAGCTTCTCCAGGATCACGATCCGCTCGCGCTGGTTAAAGAAGCGGAACGCGGTTTGAAAGTCGTCCCACGTCAATTCGTTTTTTAGCAGCGCCGCAATCAGCGCCTCTGGGCTTCTGAGGTTCATATTCCGAACTCCTGAACATCCCCCGACTTGGTCAATCGTACTGCTACCTGACGCTCGTCGATACTAGACATAAGCCCTTCCAGGTTCCATAAACCACCGTAGGCCGCCTAAGGCTCTCGCCCGATGCCTCCGTGGATTCCGGCCGAATAGGGCGTCCACTCTGGCGCGGCAAATAGCGCATTGAGTAATATAAAGATTCATGACGCTCGACGAACTCGATCGCGAATACACGACGCTCCGCCAGCAGGCCGACGCTGTGCGGAGCTATCTTTGACGCCCCCCAACGCCAATCCCAGCTAGCCAAGACTGAAGAACAGATCAACGCTCCCGATTTCTGGTCGCAGCCCGAGAAGAGCCAGAAAGTCATGCAGGACCGCAAGCGGCTGGAGGAGCAGATCGGCGAAGACCGGAAAATTTCCGCCATGGTCTCCGACGTCGACACGCTCTTCGAATTGGCCAAGGAAGGCGAGGCCGTTCTCCCCGACCTGCAGCGCGAGATGGGCGTGCTCACGGCGTATCTGGAAAAGCTCGAAACCCAGATGCTGCTCTCCGGCGAAAACGACGCCCGTAGTGCCATCGTCACCATCCATCCCGGCGCCGGGGGCACCGAAAGCCAGGACTGGGCGGAGATGCTGCTGCGCATGTACCTGCGCTGGACGGAGCGAAACCGATTCGAGTCCGTCGTAACCGATCGGCTCGAAGGAGAAGGTGCCGGTATCAAATCGGTCACGTTTGAGATTAATGGCGAAAACGCCTACGGGATGTTGCAAAGCGAAGTAGGCGTGCACCGCCTGGTGCGCATCTCGCCGTTCGACGCCAACGCGCGCCGCCACACATCTTTTGCTTCTGTTTTCGTTTACCCGCAGATTGACGACGAAATCAAGATCGATATTCGACCGGAAGACGTCCGCGTCGATACTTTCCGCGCATCGGGCGCCGGCGGCCAGCACGTGAATCGCACCGATTCCGCGATTCGCATGACCCACATCCCCACCAACATCGTGGTGCAGTGCCAAAGTGAGCGCAGCCAGCACAAAAATCGCGCCACCGCCATGAAACAGCTGCGGGCCAAATTGTTCGAGCACGAAATGGAAAAGAAGCGCGCCGAGGAACGCAAGTTGGAGGACACCAAGCTGGGGATCAACTTCGGCAGTCAGATCCGCAGCTACGTGCTCGCGCCTTACCGGATGATCAAGGATCATCGCACTAAGCTCGCCATCGGTGACGTAGATCGCGTCCTGGATGGCGATCTGGACGCCTTCATCCATGCCTATCTGGTGTTCCTCAAGACTGGCAAAACCGCGTCCGATTCGGATAAAGATGAGCCTGTCGACTAGCGAAGCCGCCGCTCTTTTAAGATCTGGCGGGATCGTCGCGTTTCCAACCGAGACGGTTTACGGGCTCGGCGCCAACGCACTCGACGCCGCCGCGGTCGCGAAAATCTACGAACTTAAAGGACGCCCCGCGACCAGCCCCGTGATCGTCCACGCGTCGTCCATCGAAATGGCGCGAACCCTGGTGAGCGATTGGCCGCCGCTGGCAGAGGAGCTCGCACAACGCTGGTGGCCGGGGCCCCTAACGTTGGTGCTTCCCAAAGCGGCGAATATCCCAGACATTGTCACTGCGGGATTGCCGACCGTGGGCGTCCGCGTTCCCGCTCATCCACTTGCACTCAAGCTGATCGAGGAAGCGGGCGTGCCGCTCGCCGCGCCCAGTGCGAACCGATTTACTGAACTGTCGCCGACCACCGCCGAGCACGTGCGCCACGCTTTTGGCGACGCCGTCCCGGTGCTCGACGGCGGGCTGTGCGAAGTCGGACTCGAATCCACCGTGGTTGCGATCGAGGGCGACAAATTGACGCTGCTCCGTCCGGGAATGATCTCCCTCGGCGAAATCGAATCCGCAGCGTCGCCTCCTCCTAACGACACCGCACACCCCGCTCCTGGCATGCATCCCCGTCACTACAGCCCGCGCACGCCGCTGCTCCTGGTAGAGTCGGCAGATCACCTCCCCAATCGTTTCGGCGCGTTTGCGTGGCGAAGAAAACCGGGCGGCACGCTGTGCAGCATACGCATGCCTAGGAGGGCCCCCGAGTATGCCGCGCGACTCTACAGCGTGCTGCACCGCCTGGATGCCGAGGGGTGGAAATGGATCGCCGTCGAGCTTCCTCCTTCGAAACCCGAATGGGCCGCGATTCACGATCGACTACGGCGCGCCGCCGGACGGTAGAATACCGAGGTGCTCCCGCCCGTTCAGAGTGGACGCGCGCTCCTCGCCGATATTGACGGAACCATCTCGACCACGCCAACCCTGTGGTGGCTGGGGCATCGCGGATTTGTGATGCGTTTCGCGACCATTACGTTTTACATCGATCCGTGTTTGTCTGCGCCATCCGCCCCGTTGGCGGCCGCCGACGTGCGGCATGCTGACATGCTTCTCACGACGCATGCGCATCCCCTGCATCTCGATCCGGCGACCATTCTGCCGATGCTGCAGTCGTCCCCTCGATCCAAAGTCGTGCTCCCCAAAAGCGCGGCCGAAAGCGCCCGCACAGCAGGAATTCCCTTCGACCGCATGACCACGACGGACGCCGACCTGCGCGTCGAGTATTTCAAGGACAATCTTTACGGCCGCGTCTACGCCGTCCCCTCCGCGAATCCAACGCTCGATTATTCGCCGACCTCCGGCTATCCGTATCTTGGCTACCTGATTCGCTTCGGCCGCTGGACGGTTTACCACGCCGGCGGCTGCGCGATGTACGAAGGCTTGGCGGACCGCCTTCGACCGTTCAACGTAAACGTCGCGCTGCTGCCGATCGGCGAAGGGAATTTCTCAGTGAGCGAAGCCGCCGATCTGGCAGCAGCGATCGGCGCCGCATGGATCGTCGTCCCCGCTGACGAGCACGCAAGCAGTTTTGTCTCGCATATGCTCGGCCACCGGCCCGAGCAGCGCTTCAAGGTGCTGCAGTGCGGCGCGAAGTGGTCCGTTCCCGAAGAGTAACGCAGGCGATCTTGTCGCCTGTTCCGTGGGGAACGTGATCTTGTCACCCTACCCTGCCATCGTGGCGCGGGCTTCAGCCCGCTGCGTCGGCTTCAGCCGGCGTCCCCGGTTTGTTTTCTAACGTGCCATCCAAGCGGTGTCGACTGTTCCGTGGGCGGGGGATCTTGTCACCTGATTCCTGTGGGCGGGTGATCTTGTCACCTGCCGTCTTCCGTAACGCAGGCGATCTTGTCGCCTGTTCCGTGGGGCAAGTGATCTTGTCACCTGCCATCTTCTGTAACGCAGGCGATCTTGTCGCCTGTTCCGTGGGGCAGGTGATCTTTTTCCCAACCCGCAAACGGTCACACGCCCGTTTTACCTGTTAAACGGCCGCTCATTGATCCACCGAAACCCGCGATTTGTCAGCAGAAACTTCGACACATCCACGCGCTTCAACTTCACCAGCAACGACGGGCCGCCGCCCGGAAGCGCACCCTCCAGAATCACGTGATCCGCATCAGGTTGCGTGTAAGTGAACTGGCTCTTCTTGCTCTTATCCCCGAACGGAAAAACGGAAAGCTTATGCTGCGCCTCGTCGTACTCACTTCCGAAACCCTGGGCCGCGTCGTTCATCGTGCGGATCGCAAAATTCGTCGGACCCTGCACCAGGACTTTCTTCCAACGGCTCGCGTCAGTCAGCAAGGGTGGACGCTCCTGACCTGATTGCGTGAACGTCTCGACATCATAGACTCCGTACAGTGGACCCTTCGGCGCGCTACCGATGTTCCGATATGCCTGCCAGCCGCCGCTAATGTTGTTGTACAGCACCCATCCGACGAACAGCACCTGCACAGCAACGGCTGCTATGCGCATCCACTTGCGACCGAAGTTGGGAGTGTCGAGCGGGGGCGGATCGGTAGGTTTGCGCAGGATCATGAAGCGCCCCAGCCGGCCCAGTTCCGGCGCCATCAGGAAAATCGCCATCAGCAGCAGGTTGCCCGAATATAGTTTCACCGGCACGTCGTAACACATGTTCAGCACGAACACATTGGTCATGACCGCGGCCGAGAAGAACGCGCCGATCGTCGCCGTGCGCCGCCACAGCAGCAGCGCCCCGCCGATTACCTCCATCGCGCCGGAAAAAATCGTGTACGCGACGGAAGCGCCCATGAAGGTCCACAAGATCCCCATGGGCGACGAATCACCATAGGTTGAAATCAAGCGGCCGAACCCCGGCGGGCGGAACTGCAGCGGGAACACCTTCGCGAATCCATACGAGAACAGCGTCACGGCGAGCGAATAGCGCACCCACAATCGCACCCAGTAATTCATGCGCTGATAGTTGGGTCGCTTGCGATCGAGAATCGACCAAACCAGCGCTGCCAACGCTGCGATCACGACGAAGCAGAAGTTCTGAACGTAATCCAGCGTGGAATCGCCGCTGCCGTTCACCGCCGGATACACCGTCACAGGACCACTCAAATGGAAAACGTGGATCGCGACCCACGGAACCAACGCGCGCCACATCTTCACGTATGGGCCGAATACCCATGCGCCACCGGGAATACTGCGCAGCAGGTCGGCGTGGCCGGGGCTCGGCAGGTTGTACAGGATGAAGTAAGCAGCGACGAAGCGGAAAGCGATGCGCTGGAGTTGGTTCCACGCGGGCGCTGCTTCCGCGACGATCGGCGCCGAAGGCTCAACTTCTGGGGCTGTCTGAACGGCTTGTTGCATGGGAGACTCGCAATCGCGAAATTATATCAATCGACGCATGACGCTGATAATGGTTGGTCAACGAGCGTTCTCAATCACCTCGCCGCAAGATCCGCGGTGCTATCGTTATCTGCCCGTCGCGCCACGCAAAGCAGCCATAGGCTGACGCCGCGAGATGTGCGTTTCAATCTTTAGCGTTTGGTCGCTCCACGCAAAAGTAGGCGTAACCTACTCACTCCAATGCCAACTCTTCCAGCGCTGTCGTTCCGGAAACATTCGGATCACTAGCATTCCGGCGACAAAACCACCGATATGCGCCAGCCATGCCGTCCCACCGCCGGTGGTCGCACCGTAACTGGTTTCGGTTAACGTGCCCAGGAATTGCAGCCCGAACCAATACAGCAGCAGCAACCATGCGGGGATTTCCATAGTCGTAATGAAAATAATCACCGGCACCAGAGTAATGATGCGGGCGCGCGGAAACTTAATCAGGTATGCACCCATCACCCCAGCGATCGCTCCGCTGGCCCCGATGGTGGGCGTCGGCGACCAGATATTCACCACCACGTGGGCGATCGCCGCCAGAATCCCGCAGATCATATAGAAAACAAAAAAACGCGCGCCGCCGATTAGATCTTCCACGTTGCGTCCGAACACCCACAGAAACAGCATGTTCCCCAGCAAGTGCATCCAGCCTCCGTGCAAGAACATCGACGTGACCATCGTGATCATGCGTAGCCGGTCTGGCACGATGCCCCATGTTTCTATGAAGTCGCGCAGCGCATACGACGGCAGCGTCATTTGGTACAGAAAAACCGCAAGATTTATCGCGATTAAAGTACCGGTGACGAATGCCGTGGAGTGAACTCGCTCGGTGGAGCGTAGCGGGATCATGCCCGCTTTGCGAGGGCCGCGAAATCGCGGTTGGAGCGCCGCTCGCCCCGCTCGATCAATGCGCGGGCTTCGTTCGCGGCCGCGATACCTCCGCGCGCGCCCACTCGAGTGCAGTTCAAAGCCGCCATAGCGTTTGAGAACTCGAGCGTATCGCGCATCGACATCCCTTCGAGCACAGCATAACAAAAGGCCCCATGAAACACGTCTCCTGCGCCCGTGGTATCCACGCAATTCACCACGAACGCGGGCGAATAAACGAAGTTGCCGTCGACCCGCGCCAGCGCCCCGTGCGCTCCCAGGGTCATGGCGGCCACTTTCATTTTGTATTCGTCCTGAATCATCGCCAAGGCGCGAAACGGGTCACGCTCGCTGGTCCATTGTGGCGGAAATTCGGAGCTCGCGACCAGATAGTCGATCGACCCCAGCACGCGGTCGAAGCCGTGGTAAATCGTGTCGACATCCACCGTGACCGGAATCCCGTGACGGCGCGCGATCTCCGCCGCCTTGCCGACCGCCGGCGTATCGTGCGCGTCGATGTGCAGCATTCGCGCACAGGCGATCTTCTCTTCGGTGATACTCTCCGGTTGAAGACGCAGGCACTCCGAGCGCTGCCACAACACCGTACGCTCACCTGTCGATTGATCGATGATGATGTACGCAGTTTGATTCGGACAATCCTTGCGCGTCTCCACGTCATCCAGATTGATCCCGGTTCCCGACAGGCTTTCGAGCTGCACGCGGCCGCGTTCATCGTCGCCCACCGTGCCGATATATTTCACGCGCAGTCCCAGCTTCGCCGCGGCGACCAAGGCGCTGGCCACCTGCCCACCCGGGCTCAACATCTCGCCTTCAAAGGGAACCTTGCCGGCGTAAGCCGGAAAATGATTCACCAGAATCAGCGTGTCGGTGGCATTCAAGCCGACGCCCACCAGGTCAAACGGTTTCGTGCTCACTTCACTAAATCCAGGATCGCCCGCGCCGTGACGTCATCTTCTTTTCCGATATTTACCATTTCCGAAATGTGGTTTTCCCCCGGAACATAAACCAGCTTCGCTTGGACGAACGACTTCTTCAAAGCCGCTTCGAATTCTCGTGCCTGCAGCGGAAGACTCGGATAATCCCACTGGCAATAGGTGATCAGAAATGGGGGTGCCTTCACCGGTTTGTTGTGACCCAGATAGTGCATCGACGACGCATCGCGCGCGCCTGCCACCTGAAATTGCCGCAGTCCGCTTACGTCGTAGACTCCGCTCAGCGCCGCGACACCTTTAATCGCGCTGATCGGCACATCGTATTTGCTGAGATACGAATCGTCCAAAGCCAGGAGCGCCACTAAATGACCGCCCGCCGAATGTCCCGCGATATACAGACGCTTCGTATCGCCGCCAAACTCCGCCATCTTCTTGTACACCCACGCGACCGCCGCCGCCGCGTCTTCGATCTGCGCTGGATGCGGATTCTTAGGCATCAATCGATAGCTCGGAATCGCGACTCCGATCCCCGACTCCGCGAATCGGTTACCCAAAACCGTGTAGAGATTGCGATCCCCGGAGCGCCACGATCCGCCGTGAATGAACACTAGCACCGGGAAATTCCTCTGGTCTTTCGGCAGGTATAAATCCAGCTTGTGCTTGTCACCCGCCGGATCGCTGCCATCAGACGAATCGCCTCCGGTGTAGATGATGTCTCGCCGCACCTCCACCTTCTGCGAAACCACGGCCGGCGGAAGGTTCCGATCCGGCGGCGGACCTGCGTAAATCGGATTCGAGAAAATCCACGGCCGATCTTCACCGTCCACCGTCAGCCACGCCTCCAACCGATACGGCCCCGGCTCGCGAATCGTGTATGTGAACTTTGAATCGGTCACCTCGGCCATCACTTCGCCGGCGCGAATCAGCTTGATCTTGGCTTCGATCGGAAAGCGCGCTTCCAGGCGTGTGTTGTTCATCAGCGGGACTTGGTCGCCCATGTCGAATACGCCCAGGTTGTTCTGCGCGACGAAAGTGAATCCCGAGGGGTCGCACAGCCAGTCATGCGATACGTACACGTGTCCTGCGGCGAGCGACGCGCGAATCTCGGGCTCCGTCAGATCGCGCGCTAGAATGTGCGTGCTCACGAATCGGAACGCGACGGCATACGGGTCGAACGTCGTTCCGTTGAAAATCTGATTCTGGTGCGCATCGTTCGCGGCGATTGCTGTGAACGGGTGCTTCGCCGTCTCCTTATCGAAACGCGCCAGGAAAAGCGGCAGCGCGTCAGTGGCCGCGGCGTAGACTTCGTCGGGGAACTGCTTCTGCTTGGCGACCAGTCTGTTCCACTCTTTCTGGTCCTTCATCGCGCCGCTCATCCACTGGTGGAACTCTTTGTGAAACACCGCGTCGGTGTGGCGATTGTAAATCTCCTGTCCCTGAAATCCATCGGACGACATATCCGGGCGTTCCTCCAGGTGCGAGAGAAAACGGAGCGGCAGCGCGCCCGATGGTGATGAAGGATACGTCAGCTCATGATCGTTCTCGGCGCCGGGGATAAACAGCACTCCGTCCCGCATCCCGCGCCAAGTTTCAGGCTTAGGGCCGCGATGATCCGTGAACATGATCACTTTTACGTCGGTATCTTTCGCCGCCTTGAGAACTTCGGCGCGAGTCCCCTTAGTGTGGTCCGCGTCTTCCGCATGAATGTGCAAGATGGCCCGGTAGTCCTGATACACCCCCAGGAGCGGCGCCGCGACCCGCATCTTCATCCACTCCACGCGCTGTGCATGCACCGCTTCGAGCCGTGCCGTCTCCAGGCGCTCGAGCGGCGTGCGCGCCAGGCAATGCCCCAATGAAACCAGCGCGGAAATCGCGAGAAGAATGGGGCGACGCATGGTCCTCATTCGATCTTGGCTCCTGTGAGGCAGGTGATCTTGTCACCTGCCTTTCTTCCACATCAGGAACCCAGTAACCGCCTGCG
>DASYPO010000436.1:0-6592 GCA_036006545.1 Bryobacteraceae bacterium | reverse complement strand
CGGTGGTGGACGAGGCGGTGGCGAAGCGGCCGGCCCGCCGGGCGGCGGCCAGACCACTCGCGAATGGTATCGACCCCTGCCGCCCTATCGCGAAGTCGATTGGTCCATGCGCAACAACACCAACTATAGCCAGACCGGCGTGTTGAGCGCGCTCCAGCTCACCGCGGCTTTTCCACAAATCATTCTTGAGAATTTCTACAAGAAGAGTCGCAATTCCATCGAATCCGGCAAGAAAGACGCGCCCTACGGTTATGTTTTCCCGGCGAACCAGGAACAGACCCGCGTCGCTTTCGTCATCAACACGCTGCGCATGCAGGGTATCGAAGTCGGCCGCGCGACCGCCGAAATCAAGCTCAAGGAAGGCACCTATCCAGCGGGGTCGCTGGTGATCAAACGCGATCAACCCTACGGACGCCTCGCGAAAATTCTTCTCGAAAAGCAGGATTTCCCGGACGCCAACCTGCGCACCTACGACGATACCGGCTGGACCATGGGATTGATGACCCACGCCAAAGTGATCGAGAGCGCCGACACCGCCGTACTCGCGATCCCAGTCGAACCGGTCGATAAACTCGAGCCGCGCGGTGTGATCACCGGCTCGGCATCGGCACCTTTCTATGCCGTGATCGACAATGGCAGCGCGAATTTCATCACTCTTCGCTATCGTCTGAAGGACGTCTCGGTGCGCGCCGCCGAGCAGCCGTTCAAATCCGGGGATCGCGACATCACGCCAGGATCATTCATCATTGCCGGCGCCGATTACGCGAAGCTCAAATCCGCGATCGAGCCGCTGGGGCTAACCGCCGTCGCGCTCACGGCCGCACCGACGGTGCCGATGCACGACGTCGATCTACCGCGCCTCGCCATGTTCAGCACCTGGGGCAACACCCAGGAAGTCGGCTGGGTGCGCCACGCATTCGATCAGTACGACGTGAAGTTCGACCTCATCTATAAGGAGCGGATCAAGCAGGGCAATCTGCGCGCTGCTTATGACGTGATCGTGATTCCCAACCAGGGTCGCGGCGGCAAGGGACTCGTGTACGACATCGAGCCTCGGGCGAAGCCCGTCGCGTACACGCAAAGCGACAAGTTCAAGAACCTCGGCGTGTATGGATCGTCCGAAGATATTTCCGGCGGCATGGGGCTGGAGGGCGTGGTCGAATTCCAGAAGTTCGTGGCGGCGGGCGGATTGCTGATCACGCTGGGCAGCGCGAGCACCTTCCCTGCCGAATTCGGCATTACGCGCAACGTCGACGCCGGCCGCACTTCACCGGCGTTTTACGCGCCCGGTCCGATCGTCGAAACGGAAATCCTCCGGCCCGTGCATCCGGTCTTCTACGGCTATAGCGATAAGAAAGTGCCGGTGCGCTGGGCCAACGGTCCGCTCCTCAATGTCCCGGAGCGCGATCGGGAGCAGCAGGTATTGGCGCGTTTTCCCGGCGGCAGCGCCGGTGTGCTCAGCGGGCTGATGAAGGGAGCCGACGAAATTCGCGGACGTCCCGCGATTCTCGACGTGCCGGTCGGCCAGGGCCGCGTGCTGATGTTCTCGACCAATCCCTGCTATCGCTGGCAGAACCTGGGCGAGTTCCGCATGTTGTTCAACGCGGTAATGAACTACAACGATTTCAAGACCAAGTAACGCAGGTGATCTTGTCACCTGCCGCTTTCTTATTCGTGTTCATTCGTGGCTAGTTTCTTCGGCACGTACAACCCGTCAAATGCCACCTGCCACGTCTTACCGCTGTCCGACGACTCCTCACAGAACTGTCGCACGCGGCCCTGTGGCAGCGGCGTGAGGCTGTGCCGATGCATCACGTCCGCGCTACCCGAGCGCTGAGCGACCCCCTGCTCGCGCATCGCGCCATCTTGCCACCCGCCCGCGACCTTCAACACTCCGCCGGTCGACGTTACCCAAACCTGCTCCCACCGCCCGGTCCTGCGATCGAAATAATTCCAGCTCTTGCCCTCGCCGGCCCCGAACGGCATCCAGTTCTCGATGACGATGCAGCCGTCCGCGCTCTTTTCGATCCGGCTGCGCGCCACTATTTGACCATTCACTTCGACATTCCATTCGCCGATCCAGAAATCGAAACGACGATGTTCCGCTGAGGTACATTGCGCGCTCGCAACGGCCGCCAGGAGCAGCGCCAGCGCAATCCTCATGGCTTTTTCTTAGGAATGTAAATCCCGTCGAACGCGTTCGACCAGGTTTTGCCGCTGTCCGTCGACTGGTTCCACACCTGTCTCACGCGACCCTCCGAAAGTGGAGCGAACGTCAGGATCGTCATCACCTCTTGTCCGCCCTGCTTGCGCGTACCCGTATAGGTCATCACGCCATCGCGCAGCTCGCCCTCCAGCTTCAGGACGTTGCCCATCGAAACCCATACCTGTTCCCACTTTCCCGTCGACGCGTTGAAGAAGTTCCAGCTCTTGCCCTCATTGCCGCCCGACGGCATCCAGTTTTCCTGAATCACGCAGCCGTCCAGCATGCGCTCGATCCGGCTCGCTGCCACCCGCGTGCCCCCGACCTCCACGTCCCATTCGCCCAGCCAGTAATCGAACTGGTGATACCGCGGATCGTTCATGCACGGATGCGCGTTCGCATCTACCTTGGCTCGCGCTGCAATGAACGCGGGGTCGCTGCGCACTTTCGCGAAGCCCGGATCGGTGTCGAGAAACGCGAGGCCCGGCCACCCGCCTTGCGCCGCGCGCTCGACAAAAGCCGCAGCCTTAACCGCATCGCCGCGCGCCGCCCAGGATCGCCCCGCCGCAGCCAGCGCCTGCATCGGCTGGAATCCCGCGCTACTGGCCTTCTCATATGCCGCGACCGATTCGTCGTATTTTTCCATGCGGTACAGCGAAGTCCCCAGCCGGAACCAAGACGCGCCGTCTTTCGGATCCTCCGCCACTGCGGTTTGAAAGGCTTTCGCCGCACCCGGCCAGTCCTGTTTGTTGAACAGCTCTACGCCCAGAGCTTTCTGCGCGCACGCAAGCCGGGCGAACATCATGAGGAATAAGAGTAGATAGGGCATCATCCCACCAAAGTGATGCTACCAGCCTACCTTCGAATTGGCCTTTGACAAGTGCCAATTCCGATCGACACAATGGGGCCAATATGCTGGTCTCTCTCACCGGAACCGGGCCGCTCTACCAGCAAATCTATCGATCTCTTCGCAATGCGATCCTCACCGGCCGCCTCCGCTCCGGCGATCGACTCCCCGTCACCCGCACCCTTGCCGCCGGGCTGGACGTTTCCCGCAACGTTGTTCTGATCGCCTACGAACAACTGATCGCCGAAGGCTACGCCGTTGGCCGCGCCGGATCCGGCACCTTCGTCGCCGCCGCGATTCCCGATTCCATGTTGAACGTCAGTTCTATTCGCGGCGTGCCCGCGTTCCAGCACCACACCGCAACCGCGCGCTTGTCCGCCTATGCCCGCCGCATTCTGTCGGAAGCCGAGGCCGATCTGCCAACTCCGCCGGCTGTGCGCATCCGATACGATTTCACCTATTACCGTGCCAGCACAGCGGATTTTCCAGCGGATCTATGGCGTCGTCTGCTCGCCCGCCGCCTGCGCACGCTCGACCTCGAATACTCCCCCGCCCGTGGCGACGCCACACTGCGCACCGAAATCTCCGCTTATCTCCGTCGCGCCCGCGCCGTCGAATCCACGCCCGATCAAATCCTGCTGGTCAATGGTTCGCAGCAGGCGCTCGACCTCATCTCACGCGTGCTGATCGACCCGGGCGATTCCGTCGTGATCGAAGCCGCGCACTATTCCGGCGCACGCGAAGCCTTTCGAGCCGCCGGAGCGCGATTGCTCGCGGTTCCGCTCGATCGCCACGGACTCGTTACGTCACGGCTGCCGCGCGGCCCGCGCATTCGCCTCGCCTACGTCACGCCGTCGCACCAACTCCCTACCGGGGCTATTCTGCCACTCGACCGCCGTCTCGAACTTCTGGCCTGGGCCGGTCGTACCGGGGCCTACGTGCTCGAAGACGATTACGACGGCGAATATCGCTACGAAGGCCGCCCGCTCGAAGCCGTGCAGGCGCTCGACCGGGACGGTCGCGTCATCTACACCGGGACATTTTCACGAATCCTGTTTCCTTCGCTCCGCATGGGATACGTGGTGATGCCTCCCTCGCTGGCACCCGTGTTGACACGCGCAAAATGGGTCGCCGACCGGCACACATCGCTGGTGCAGCAGGGAGCCCTCGCCGATTTCCTTCGGGAAGGACACCTCGAGCGCACCGTGCGCCGCGCCCAGGTTCGCAACGCCGCGCGGCGCGCGGCACTCCTCCGCGCCATCGAGAAACATTTTGGCGATGACGTGGAAGTTTTCGGCGCAGGCACCGGCGTGCACGTGTTGGTTCACTTCCGGCACATCCCCGCTGGTCACGCGGAAGCCCTCGTCGCCCGCGCCGCGGCCGCCGGGGTGCGCGTGTACTCAAGTGCGTCGTATTACTTGCGTCCGCCCGATCGTTGCGAACTCGTGCTGGGATACGGTGCGATGACCGAGCGTGAAATCGCCGCCGGAATCCGCGCCCTTCAATCGGCGATCTTCTAGATCGCGGCCACCAGCTTCGCCAGCAGCGCCGTGCGATCCGCGATTCGATTGATCAGCAAACTCTCATTCACCGCGTGCGCGCCTTCGCCGACCGCGCCCAATCCGTCCAATGTCGGCACACCCATCGCCGCCGTGAAATTTCCGTCCGACCCCCCTCCGGTGGACGATTCCTCCAGCGTCACGCCCAGTTCTTCCGCAAGCTTTTTCGCCGTGCGAAATAATGCGCGCACGCCCGCAGAGCGCTCCATTGGCGGCCGATTCAGCCCGCCCCTAACCTCGATGCTGCAGCGCTTGTCGAACGGCTTGAGCGATCCGAACTTGCTTTCCAGATAAACGCGATCCCGATCGCGCGGCGCACGGATATCGACCTCGGCGACGCATTCGGCGGGGATCACGTTCGACCGCGTCCCGCCGCGAATCACGCCCGGGCTTACGGTGATGCCGCGGTCGAGCCGCGTGAACCCGGCGATTCTTTCAAGCTGTCGCGACATTTCCAAAATCGCGCTCGCACCTGCGGTGAAATCGACGCCTGCATGCGACGCTCGACCGCGAACGGTGATGGTGTAATCGCCAACGCCCTTGCGCGCGGTTTTCAATTTGCCTTCGAGACCCGTACCCGGCTCGAGCACCAGCACCGCGGCGGCGTTCTTCGCGCCCTCCTCCGTCAGCGCCCGCGACGATTCGCTGCCCACCTCTTCATCGGAATTGACCTGCAGGATTACCTTTCGTGCGACCGGAATATCCAGGTCGCGCAGCGCTTGCATGGCGAAGATGAAAAATACCATGCCCGCTTTCATGTCGAGCACGCCGGGTCCCCACAGCCGCCCCTTGGCTTCGCGAAACGGCATACTGCGCAGTGTCCCGAGCGTCCAAACGGTATCCGAGTGCCCCAGCGCCAAGATATGTTTTGGTTCGCGCTTTTTGGGAGCCGGCAGCAGAAACTCGCAGCGGAAATGTGCGCCGAATCTGCCGCCGGGGAAGGTGCGTATGTTCGCAATCCCGCTCACACGTTCGGCCATCAACTCGACGAAGTTATTCACGCTGGGCGGATCGTCGCTGGGCGACTCGCATTCCACGAACTCGCGTGTCATCGCAATGATGTCTTTTTGTTTTTCGCGCGCGTAGCGCAGGATAGAATCCATCGTCCAAATCATAGCGCTTGCTATAATGACCAGACCTCATGCCTGTAATGGATATTCAGGCGATCCGGGAAATTCTTCCACACCGTTATCCGATGCTGCTGGTGGACCGCATCGAGGAGCTGGAAGCTGAGCGGATCGTCGGGATCAAGAACGTCACCATCAACGAGCCGTTCTTCAACGGACATTTTCCGGATTTTCCGGTGATGCCCGGTGTGTTGATCGTGGAAGCGATGGCCCAGGTGGCCGGCGTATTGGTATTGAGCCAGATGCCCGATCGCGCCAACAAATTGGTATTGCTAGCGACGGTGGAGCAAGCCAAATTCCGCAAGCCCGTGCGGCCCGGCGATCAGCTCCGCATCGAAATGAAAGTGGGCAAGCGAAAAGCGACTATCGCCAAAATGTTCGGAACCGCGAGCGTGGACGGCGTAATCGTCGCCGAAGCGGAGATGCTGTGCAAGCTGGCCGACCGGACCTGAAGCCGCCGAACTAATCCCGATGCCGATTCACCCGACCGCGATCGTCGACCCCAGCGCGAAAATCGACGGCTCGGCTGAAATCGGACCCTACTGCATTGTTGGCGCGGATGTGAACATCGGTGCGCACACTCGCCTGCTGGCACACATCTACATGGAAGGGCCGCTCACGATCGGTGAGGAAAATGTTTTTCACCCGTACGCGACCATCGGCGTCGCGTCGCAGGATCTGAAGTATCGCGGCGAGCGGTCGGAGACGCGCATTGGGAATCGCAACAAGATTCGAGAGTTCGTGACCATTCACCGCGGCACCGAGGGCGGCGGGATGCTCACTTCGATCGGCGACGATAATTTGCTGATGGCATATGTGCACCTGGCGCACGACGGTCGCGTGGGCAGCCACACGG
>DASYPO010000435.1:0-7406 GCA_036006545.1 Bryobacteraceae bacterium | reverse complement strand
CCAAAACTGCTGCCGAAGGGAACGCGCATCGATTGCATCGCGCACTACGACAACTCGACCAACAACAAATATAATCCCGATCCCAATAAGGATGTGACCTGGGGCGATCAGACCTTCGAGGAGATGATGATCGGCTTCTTTGATTACATTCCGGTGAAGGGTAACGCGAAGGTGCAGACGGCTGCGAAGGAATAATGGGTCGTAGGGCCCGTTGAACTAAGCATCGCCAAGGCGAACGCCCGAGTACAGAAACCTGGCTCCACTGCCGATGGTATTGAACCATGGGCAGTAGTGCTATCACTGCAACCGGGATACCCGCAGTAGCCGGCGGCGTTCGCACCAACTGGATCATCTCCCGGCGCGACGACCTGGTCTGGTTCATCGGCTCCGGAGCCATCAGCTACCTGGCGCTGGCGATGATGGCCGCCGGTTTCCCGATCACACCGATCTATCTGATCTGGATGATGGGGGTCGACGGGCCGCACGTGATCGCGACGGTCACCCGCACCTATTTCGATCGCGAAGAGCGCCAGCGCCTTGGCTGGCTGCTGTGGAGCATCGTACCTTTCCTGGCAGCCGGGCCCGTCATGGTAGCGCTGGGGCAGGCGTCGCTATTCTATCTGTTCGCGGTGTGCTGGCAGCACTTCCATATCGCCAAACAACATTTCGGCCTGATGATGTTGTGGAAGGCGAAAAACAAGGAGCGCGACGCATTCGACTTGAAGCTGGACCGCTGGTTCCTGCTGAGCTCTGCGATCCTTCCACTGGCGATTTTTGTGGAGCGTACACGCCTCGCGAAGTGGACGGCCGCGGGACAAATCGAAGTTGCGGCGATTGGGTTGTACGCGATCCTGGCGGCATGCTTCATCGGGCGGCAGGTGCAGAAATGGCGCGCGGGCCTGGCGCTCAACGCGCCCAAGCTGGGATTACTCGCGATGCTGGTGCCGATGCAGTGGCTCGCGTTCCTGCACGCGGCGCATTTCGGGCCGGATGGGATCCTGCGCGCGGGGATTACGCTGGGGCTGTTCCATTCGTTCCAATATCACCGGTTGATCTGGTTCCACAATCGCAATCGGTACACGGGGCCGGACGCCCGTGAGAAGCACGGGCTCGCCGCGTTTTTTGCAAAAGGCGTGGGCTACTATCTTCTGCTCGCGTTGGGCGTGCAGTTTCTGCTCTCGACGCTACCGCAGACGTTGGCACCGGCAGCCGAATGGATGAAGGCGGCGCTGTGGGGAATTCCGTTCACTCATTATCTGCTCGACTCGAAAATCTGGCGCGTGCGCGGAAACAAGGAACTCGCGGCGGCACTGAAGCTGTAACGCGCCTTCCGCTACGGCTAATTGGTTTTACTTTCTCTCCAAGATCATCCGGATCCGCATGGCCAAGCCGTCCATGCCCTTAGCCTTGCGCACGATGTCGTACCAGTTCTTGAGCTGCGGTTTCAAATCGCCACCCGCGATCTGAACTTTGTCGGCAGCCTCGATGTAGCGACTCACGTTGGGTTCCCATTTTCCGGCGTAGGCATCGTACTCGAAGGTCGAGCGCCAAATTTCCAGTTGCTTTTCGAGCACCTGGGCCATGCCGGGTTGCATTCGCACGGAGGCTTTCGGAGCCACGTTTCCGATGTACAGCACCGCGTCATCGGACCATGGCGCTGTCAAGCCTTCGACCAGCTCGTCTTCGAGATGTGGCCGGGCGGCTACCTTGGCGCGCGCTTCTTTCTGAACCGCGTCACTCCAGGAATAGATGAATTCGAGTAATTCGGGCAGGGGCGTATCGTCGGGAAGCGCGCGAAATTTCGCCAGGTCCTGAGCGGCGCGCTCGTCCTGAAAAGCTTTTTCCTTGATGGCCTGAGCTTTGGCAATCTGCGCCTGGTTGCGCACGTACTGCACGAATCCAAACAGCATCACGCCCCACCCGAAAGCGGCGCCGAGTCCCAGAATCGTGGCGGCTCCGGCGCGGCCCGCGCTGCGCGGGATCGTGTCCTCGAATCCGTGAACGGCCCACAGGCAAGTCGCGAGCAGCAGGAACGGGAACAGGCCCGCGAGCTCCTGCCAGACGGTCTTGTTGCGCTCGAAGTCGGAGAACATGATCATGACGGTGGTTACGAGAACGCCGAGCACCAGCGGGTAGCACAGAGCCCGTCCACCCGGCACCCAATCGAATCGTCCGCGTGCGATCAGGGCGACGAGGATGATGATCAGCAGGAAGACCGGAGGCACCGCGACGAGCCACGCGCCGACGGGGCCCTCGGGACCTGAAGAACTGGCGCCGGCGACGCGCGAGAGCACGAAGCACGCCAGCACCAGGAGCATTAGCGCATCCAGTGCGAGGTTGGTCATGCCCTTACGGGCGTGAAAGGCGGGTGATTTGGATCAGTTGGAAAAGGGACAAATCAGGCGAGATTGAGGACCTTCGCCACAACTTTCTTGTCTTCCCAGATCTTCTTCTGCAGCAGGGTGATCGCGTAGATCAGTTGCTCGGGACGCGGCGGGCAGCCGGGCACGTACACGTCGACAGGAATCACCTGGTTGATCGGCACGAGTGCGTAGTTCGAGAACACGCCGGTCGAAGTCGCACAAGCGCCCATCGAGATGACCCACTTCGGTTCGGGCATCTGCTCATACAGGCGTCGGATCACGGGCGCCATTTTGTTCGAGACGCGACCGGCGATGATCATCAGGTCGGATTGGCGCGGCGATCCACGCATCACTTCCGCGCCGAAGCGCGAGATGTCGTAGCGCGACGCGATCATCGACATCATTTCGATGGCGCAGCAGGCCAAGCCAAAGCTCATCGGCCAGATCGAGTTCTTGCGGGCCCAGTTGATGGCCTTGTCTAGAGTGGTCGTGACGATCGACTGACCGAAGGGATCTTCCTCAACCTCGGTATCGACCCGCGCGAACAGCTCCGGCGGCTGACTGATATGGAATTTAGTGTCGGCGTCCACGGGTGCATTATCTCACGGGAAGCGGAAGGGCGGGGCTACACTAAAATATTGGATCCTCACATCGCCGCTCTGGCAGCCGCCCACGGAATCGAGACCGAATACGAAGATGTCTGGGGGCGGAAACACATTGCCTCCGAGGCGACGGTGCAGGCGATCTTGCGCGCGCTTGCGGCGGCGGAGCAGGGGATTCGCAAAGTTGACGAGCCGACGGCGATCAGCGGACCGGAGCGAGTCCACTCTGTCGAAGGTCGCATGGCGGGCCTCGCGATCAGCTTGTATGGGCTGCGGTCGCGACGTAACTGGGGCTGCGGAGATTTCACGGATCTGCAGAACCTGACCACGGAGTTCGCACGCGCGGGCGCGCATTTCATCGCGCTGAATCCGCTGCACGCCATCGCCAATCGTCAGCCCTACAATATCAGTCCGTATCTGCCGTTGTGCGCGTTGTATCGCAACTACCTGTATCTGGATGTCGAGCGGGTGGGCGCGGGCGTGAAATTGAATATGGGTGGGGAGACGCTGCGTGAAATCGAGGCACTGCGCGGCAGCGGGTTTGTGGAGTATGAGCGTGTCGCCGAACTCAAGCTGCGCGTGCTGCGGGGACTCTTCGCCGACTTCCTGGGGGGTGGCGGATCGATCGAGTTTCAGCGCTTCGTAGACGACGAGGGCACGGCGCTGCTGCGCTTCGCCACATTTCAGGCTCTGTACGATGAGATGCATCGCCGCGATCCCAAGGTGTGGGTGTGGGCGGATTGGCCGGAAGAGTATCGCGATCCCACATCCCCAGAGGTGCAGCGTTTCGAGCACGATCACGCCGACCAGGTTCGTTTCTACCAGTGGGTGCAGTGGCAAGTGGACCGGCAGCTTGCGGAGGCGCAGGAGCACGCCCTTACCGAGGGACTGCGCATTGGTTTGTATCACGATCTAGCGCTGGCGACGGATCGCTGCGGCTGCGATCTGTGGGCATTTCGCGAGTTCTACGTGCCGGGGTGCCGCGTGGGATCACCGCCCGACGAATTTTCGCCGAAGGGACAGGACTGGGCGTTTCCGCCGCCCAATCGCGAGGCGCATCGCGCCAGCGGATACGAGCTGTTCGCGCAGTTGATCCGCAAGAACGCGCGGTACGGCGGAGCGTTGCGTATCGATCACGTAATGCGTTTTTTTCGTCTGTACTGGATTCCTGATGGAATGGACGCGACCGAGGGCGCTTACGTGCGCGATTACCCCGAGGACCTGCTGCGGGTTTTGGCGCGCGAGAGTGCGGGCGAAGATACACGCGCAAAATTCGTGGTGATCGGCGAGGATTTGGGGACCGTCACCGAAGAGGTGCGCAAGGCGCTCGGGTCGTCGGGGGTGCTGAGTTACCGCCTGTTGTGGTTCGAGAGAAACGCCGACGGGACTTTCCGCAGGCCGGATGAGTATCCACAGCAGGCCGCAGTTTCAAGTTCCACGCATGATCTGGCGACGCTGAGCGGATTCTTCAGCGCGCGCGACATCACGGCGCGACGCGATGCGGGATTGATCGACGACGCGGTGGCGCAGCAGCAATACGATTCGAGAGAGCACGAGAAGAAGATGTTAGCCGAGGCGCTGGAGCGCGCGGGATTCGCCGACGATCCGCTCGGGTTTCTGCTGTCGACGCCGTGCGCGCTGGCGGTGGTCAATCAGGAGGATTTGACCGGCGAGCTGGATCAGCAGAATCTTCCGGCAAGCACGTGGCAGCATCCGAATTGGCGTCGCAAGATGCGGGTGGCGGTGGAAGAGTTGGGTGGGATCGCGGGGGAGTTTCAGAGGTTGGTGAAGAGGTCGGGGCGGTGATGTGTTGCGCCTGTGTTATTTTGTGGGTATGGCATCCACTACTTCCAGCTTCCGAATTCCCGAGGATCTGAAGATCCGTCTGGACGCGGCTGTACGCCAGTTGAAGAAGCCCAAGAACCGCGTGATCACAGAGGCGTTGCAGGAGTATCTGGATCGCCACAGTCCGGATGCCCTACGCGCGGAAGCGCGGCGTCAATCGCTACTCGCCAGCAAGATCAAGTGGAAGGACGAAGAGTTCTGGGAGAAGCTGTCCGCGGAGGTCTGGCGTGACTGACCTCGCGCTGCGTCGCGGCGACGTCGTCGTCGGGGTATTCACCGGGGATTACGGGAAGCCTCGACCGGCTGTGGTGGTTCAAGCAGACCTATTCAATGAGTCACACGACAGCGTTGTGGTGTGTCCGATATCTTCCAGTCTCACGGGATTGGGGATTTTTCGATTGAGTGTGGCGGCCTCCGCTACGAACGGGCTGCGCAGCGACTCAGAGGTAATGATCGACGAGATGGCGGCGGTGAAACGAAGCCGTATCAAGCAGCGCATCGGGCGCCTTTCGCGGGGCCAGATCAGTTCGTTGGATGACGGTCTGCGGCTGTGGTTGAATTTGCCAGCGAGTTCGTAGGGATCAGAGATTCCCGCGCAGGCCTTGCTCGCGCTCGATGGCTTCGAACAACGCCTTGAAATTACCCTTGCCGAAACTGCGGCTGCCCTTGCGCTGAATCACCTCATAGAACAATGTGGGCCGATCCTCGACGGGGCGCGTGAAGATCTGCAACATGTAGCCTTCGTCGTCGCGGTCGACCAGAATACCGAGTTCTTCGAGTTGCTCGATGGGCTCGTCGATCTTGCCAACACGCGCGGACAGCTCGCGATAATACTGGCTCGGCACGCGCAGGAAGTCGACACCCTGATCGCGTAGTTTGGTGACGGTCGCGATAATGTTTCCGGTCCCCATGGCGATATGTTGCACGCCGGGACCCTGGTAGAAATCCAGATACTCTTCGATCTGCGATTTCTTGCGGCCTTCCGCGGGTTCGTTGATAGGGAACTTAATGCGGCCGTTACCGTTCGAAAGCACTTTCGACATTAGCGCGGAATACTCGGTCGAAATGTCTTTGTCGTCGAAGGTCTGATAGAGCCGGAATCCCATCACGTCTTCGTAAAACTTCACCCAGACGTTCATTTGGTTCCAGCCGACGTTGCCGACCATGTGATCGATGTACTTCAAACCGGTGGGACGCGAAACCTGGTCCGCGGCAGTCACTGCCACGAAGCCCGGAAGAAATGCTCCGCGATAGTTGCGCCGCTCGACGAAAGTGTGGATGGTGTCGCCGTAGGCAGCGATGGACGCCATGCGAACTTCTCCAGCATCGTCCTTCATAGTGAACGGCTCGCGCACGCTCCGTGCTCCGCGTTCCGTGGTTGCGCGGTAGGCCGCTTCTGCGTCGTCAACGGTGAGCGCAATGTCGCGCACTCCGTCGCCATGCAGGCGGACGTGATCGGCGATCGCATGATCGGGCTGCAACGCGGTGGTCAGGACGAAGCGGATCTTTTCCTGTTCGAGCAGGTAACTGGCGCGATCGCGAACACCCGTCTCGGGTCCGCTGTAACCGGCTAGGCGGAAGCCGAAGGCGGATCGATAATAATGCGCGGCCTGACGTGCATTGCCGACCCAGAACTCGACGTGATCGTTACCCTGAAGCGGCAGAAAATCCTGACCGCTGGCTCCTGTCTCCTGGCTCCTGACTTCTTCTTTCACTTGCGGCATAAGACCTCCGTGGTCTGGATCTCTTCAAGCGCGTCGATCAGCATTCGATTATCGTCATCGGTCCCGGTCGAAATACGAACGCAATGCGGCAAACCGAACGCAGCGAGGGGACGGATGATCACGCCGCGGCGCAGCAGTTCGTTGGTGAGTCGCTGGGCTGCGTCGGCGTTCTCGAGCGGGGTCGTGACGAAATTCGCCTCCGACGGAATTACTTCGAAACCCATCTGCGTGAGCGTGCTGGTCAGCAATCGCAGTCCACGCGCATTCAATTCGAGCGAGCGGTGCAGCCACTCTTTATCGCCCAATGCGGCGATCCCGGCGGCTTGCCCCAAGTGACTCGGCTCGAACGGCAGCTTGACCTTGAGCAGGTTTCCGATCAGTTCCTCGTGCGCGAATCCGTAGCCCACGCGCAACCCGGCGAGCCCGTAAATCTTCGAATAGGTGCGCAGCGTGATTACGTTGTCGTAGCGATAATGCATCGAGTCGGGATAACGAGGATTGTCCTTCGCGTACTCGAAGTAGGCTTCGTCCAAAATGATCAGGACGCGCTCCGGCACGTGGCGATAGAACTCGTCGAACTCGTGCTTGGTGAAGATCGTCCCAGTGGGGTTGTTGGGATTCGCTAGATATATGATCTTGGTTCTTTCGGTGATCGCCGCTGCGAGCGCGGGAAGATCGTAATGCCAGTTGCGATACGGCACAGTGCGATACGCAACGCCGCGCGACTTGGCCAGCACCTGGAATCCGATAAACGCCGCTTCGGTGGTGAGCACCTCGTCTTCATCGCACAAAAATGTGCGGATGATGTTGGAAATGATCCCGTCCGACCCGCTGCCGACGATTACGTTCGCGACCTTCAGGTCGTACTCGGC
>DASYPO010000434.1:0-9242 GCA_036006545.1 Bryobacteraceae bacterium | reverse complement strand
CGGCCGGCTCATCGAAACACTCCGTAGACACGATTCGCTTTGGCACGACGATCTCGTGATACACGCCTTTAAACACGTGTTCCTTGCCATCGGGTCCGAGCATCACAAAACGCCACGAGCCGCCTACCCGGAAATCCATTTCGCAAACGATCAGTTTGGTGCAGCGCAATCCCCACCAGTTCTTGACGTGCTCGGGTTTGGTCGACGCCTCGAACACCAGGTGGCGGGGCGCGTTGAAGACGCGCGTCAGAACGATCTCGAGATCGGACGGCGTGGTAACGACCAGTTTGTTAGCGATTTTTTCGGGCATGCTTCTTCTTCTCCTTGGCTTTCAGTTTTTCGAGGTAATCGTCCAGCCGGCTGAAACTCTCTTCCCAACATTGACGAAACCGTTCGACCCACTCTTCGACCTGCTGGAGCGGCGCTGCTTCGATGCGGCAAGGCCGCCACTGGGCTTCGCGCGAGCGCGAAATCAGCCCTGCGCGCTCCAGCACTTTGAGGTGCTTGGTGATCGCGGGAGGACTTATCTCGAACGGCTCGGCGAGTTCCTTTACGGTGGTCTCGCCGAGCGCCAGGCGCGCGAGAATCGCCCGGCGCGTCGGATCGGCGAGAGCTGCGAAGGTCGAGCTGAGATGATCCATCGATAATTCACCTACTAGTTAATTATCCTAAAGGTAAATTACATCGCTGCCAGCGGATTGTCAAGAGAAATTTGTCGGGCGTATCCCGCTCAGCTCGCCCAGTAGCTCACGCGTACACTTGGCGAAAACAGCGCGACTGCCTCGCGCGTCACGCCCGGCGAAGCGCCGAACTCGATTTCGCGTAGCCGCGGCAAGCCAGCCAGATGAGCGACGCCCACGTTGGTAATTCCCGCGCACTCCCAGAATTCAAGCTTCTCGAGAGAATCCAGCTCTCCCAGTATTTCCAGGCTGCGATCGGTGATCTTCGTCTTGCCCGCGTAGTAGGTCTTGAGCTTCGTCAATCCTGCGAGGTGCTCAGTCGCCGCATCGCCAGTGTCGCGGCAATACATGCACCACAAGGCATCGAGTTCGGCGCAGTGACCCACGTGGCGAAATCCGTCGTCGCTCACATCCATGGGCATGAGCTGCCGAAGCGCGGGGAATTGCGGCAACGTGGCGAGCGCCGCATCATCCACGCCCTTGCAACTCACGGCGAGCCCGCGAAGCGAAGGCATCGCCGCCAGTGCAGCGAACCCGCGGCCGGTCAGATTGGGACACTCGCGACCCCAGATATGTTCGATCGTCTGCGAACGGCTCAGCGCTGCCCATCCTGCGTCGGTCGCGACCGCGCCTTGTCCCATCAGCATCCGCAGGCGCGGAATCGCAGCGATGTGCCGCATCGCCTCGTCGTCGCAATGTTGATCCTGACACCCGATGAATCCCAAATTGGGGAGATCCTTCAGAGGTTCGAGGCCTGCCGATGTGAAGGCCGGGCAGTGCCAGAAAAAGGTGAGCCCGAATAATCCGTCCAGCCCGGCGAGTCGAGCCAGTCCCGCGTCGCTAAAGGGACCGTCCACCAGAAGGAAGGTGGGGCCGGCATCGAAACCCATCAGGCCATACATGATTTCGCCGCCCTGCCACGTCTTGAAAGCGGGGAACGAATGCAAGAGCCCGAGCCCGGCATCTGTGACTTCGCGGCCGGTGTGGAATTTGCGCAGGCTGGGTTTGCCGGAGAGCGCGCTGATCGCGCCATCGCCTGCGGGAGTTCCCATCAGGTTTACCGACTCCAGATGGTCGCTCGCCGCGAGGTTTGCCACCCCCGCATCCGTAATGTGCTGCTGCCAGCACATCTGGAATCGTCGCAGTTCCGGCAGTTGACGCAATGCATCCAGCCCACGATCGGTGATCTGGCCTTTCCATCCACTGAGGTCGAGCTCCCGCAAGCCCGGCAACTTCGCCAGATGCGCGAGCCCATCGTCGGTAAGTTGCAGCGACCCTCCCAAGTCGAGTCGCGTGATGTGATCCAACCCGCACACTCGCTCCAGTGCGGCATCGGTCATGCGACCTTCAGCGCGAAGCGCAGTGATGCGATGCTCCTTCATCACCGCGACGATCGCGTCCCAGTCTTTGTCGGAAAGGACCGTTCCCACGCTCAGCGTGTTCGTTTTCCAATCGATTCCGTAGAACGCGGACGCGGGTCTTGCGCCCACGGCTGGCGATTTTGAAACGCTCTCGATGAGCTTGCTCCACGACTCGAACCCTTGTCGCCGTGCCACGATCATGCGCGCGTCGGGCTCAGTAAGTTCGGCGGCCAACGGCGACGAACTCGATACCGCGTCGAGAATTTCCTGCACCTTCGCGTGCAGCAGCTCCATGGAATAGGGATTGCTGGCGCGGCGGAAGGAATTCCCATACACTTCGTTGAGCCGATCGAGCGCGGTGCTATCGCCGTGGCAGGCGTCGACCAGATCACGAGCAAGGCGCTCGAGCAACTCGACGCGCGACGGCTGCCCGTCTTCGATGTGCTCCTTGAGCTTTGCCCAGGTGTCGAAGCCACATTCGCGCGCGAGCTCGAATTGAACCTCGGCCAGCGTGATAGTTCGATCCGGCTCGGCGAGACGCAATGCGCGGAGACGATCCTTCGCCTGCTTGCGAAGTTGCTCCATGGAAGGGCGCGCGGGCAGTTTTGAGGAAGGCCCCGAAGAAAAATCGGACATGACGATCTCCTTTCGATTGCCCGCGTCCGCACGACGGGCTGAAAGAAGATCGAAGACCTTGCAAAACTTACGAACTCGGTGGGCTCGGCCCTTTCCCGCGGACTGGAAGCGCCCTTCGCGCTCGCGTCCAATGTATCGCTGCGCCAACCGCGAAGTCAATTATCCTTGACCTCAATGGATGCCACCTTCGAGAACGGCGCGCTCCTGCTGCTGATCGCGGCGGTGGTGGCGATCATATCGCGACGCCTGCGACTGCCCTACAGCGTGGGACTGGTCGCCGCGGGAATCGTTCTGGCGCTGCTGCCGTTTGCTCCGCAGATCACACTCACTAAGGAGTTGCTGTTCACGGTGCTGCTCCCGCCGCTGATATTCGAAGCGGCGTTTTACCTCCAGTGGAAAGAGCTGCGCCGCGATCTCGGCGTGATCATCGTGCTGGCCACGCTCGGTGTACTGCTCTCAGCCGCAATCACCGCCGTGGGCATGCACTTTCTGGCGGACTGGCCGTGGACCGCTGCGGTCGTATTCGGTGTCCTGATCGCCGCCACCGACCCGGTCTCGGTGATCGCCACGTTCAAGGAAGCCGGAGCGCGCGGCCGACTGCTTCTGCTCGTGGAATCCGAAAGCTTGTTCAACGACGGAACCGCGGCCGTGGCATTCGGCGTTGCCTTGGAATTGGCCCTGGGACACGCGCTCACCCCGAGCCAAATGGCAATGCTATTGGTGTTGTCCGCGGGCGGTGGGATCTTGTGCGGGGCAGCGATCGCCGGCGCCATGCTCCTTCTCGCCGGAGGTACGAAAGACCACTTGGTCGAGATTACGTTCACCACGGTCGCCGCATATGGATCCTTTCTGGTCGCGGAAAAACTGCATGTTTCCGGAGTGCTCGCGACGCTCACCGCGGGTATCATGCTCGGCAATATCGGATCGTTGGGGGCGATCACCTCGCGCGGTCGCGAAGCCGTAGAGGCGTTCTGGGAATACGCGGCATTTGCGTCCAACTCATTTGTGTTTCTCCTGATCGGTATGCGCGAGGCACATCAGAATTTCTTTTCCGACTGGCGCGTCGTGTTGCTTGCAATCGCGCTGGTGACGCTGGGCCGCGCTGGGGCCGTCTATCCGTGTTGCGCATTATTCGCACGATCCGACAACCGGGTGCCCGCGCGGCATCAACACGTTCTGTTTTGGGGCGGATTACGTGGAGCGTTAGCCTTGGCGCTCGCGCTGGCGCTACCACCCGAGATGCCGCAGCGCGATCTGATCGTCACCGCGAGCTTTGCGGTGGTGGCGTTTTCGGTCTTCGTGCAGGGTCTGACGATCACGCCACTGCTACGTCGCTTCGGCGAAATCCCATCTCAAAAGGCGACGCTGTAGCCTACGCCCGGGTGCTTCGAGCGAATCAAAATGAAAGAGAAGGTGTGCCGCTGGTAGCTGAACTTCCTGGTGCCCCGCTCACAGCGCGTGCCCGCCGAGTCGCGTGCTAGTAGACTGTTACGAATGCAAGAGGTGCTTTCCCAAGTCCTCACCTGGATGCTGCTCGGGACCGCTGCGGCCGCTGGCCTGATGCTAGTTCTGTGGCTGATTCACTTCGCGATTCGCAACGCGTCGATTGTCGATCCCGGGTGGGCCGCGTCGCTCGCACTGATCGCGGTGATCTACGCGCTAAAGGGCGAGGGCTATGCGCAGCGCACCTGGCTGCTGGCCGCGATGGTAGTGATCTGGGGCCTGCGACTCTCGCTGTACCTGCTCTTCACCCGCGTCATCGGACATCCCGAAGAGGGCCGTTATGTCGAGTTGCGCCGCAAGTGGGGATCCAACATCGGGCTGAAGTTCCTGGCGTTCTTCGAAGCGCAGGCGATCCTGGCAGGCGTGCTTTCGCTGCCTTTCGCTCTGGTGATGCGCGACGCGGCTCCAGGATTGTGGTGGTTCGAATATACCGGCGTGGCGCTGTGGATCATCGCCTTTCTGGGCGAAACGTTTGCCGACTTCCAGTTGCTCGCATTCAAGCGCGATCCCAGGAATAAGGGCGAGGTCTGCAATGTAGGCCTGTGGCGTTACTCGCGGCATCCGAATTATTTCTTCGAATGGCTGATCTGGATGGCGTACGCTGTATACGCGATCCCCTCGCCCCTCGGGCCGCTGGCATTGATCATGCCAGCGACTATGCTGTTTTTTCTGTTCAAACTTACCGGAATCCCGGCTACTGAAGAGCAGAGCCTCCGCTCGCGCGGGGACAAGTATCGCGCCTACCAACGCACCACCTCGGTTTTCGTGCCTTGGTTTCCCAAGAAACGGGTGCCTGAGAAGGTCTGAGCATGCCAGTCAAGGTAGCAACCAAATCGTATTCACAGAAGTCGGGGATCACGGAAAACCTCCGTCGCCGTTTATTCTTTATCGCGCTCGCGATGGCGTTGACCCTGGCCGGCGGGACGATCGGATTTGTAACCATCGAGCACTATCCGTTGTTCGATGCGTTCTACATGACGCTTACGACGGTAACCACGGTGGGCTACGGAGAAATCCGCGGGCTCACGCACACCGGCCGGATATTCAATTCCTTCGTCATTGGATTTGGCGTCATCATCATGTTGCTGGCCATCGGCGCGATGACGCAAATCGTGCTCGAATTGGAGCTGAATCAATTTTTCGGAAGGCGGCGGATCAAGAGTATGATCGAGAAGCTGGACGGCCACGTGATTCTGTGCGGCCTGGGACGCGTGGGACAGGGCGCAGCCAACGAGCTGCGGCAGGCAGGCGCCTCGTTTGTCATCGTGGACAAAGATGAGGATCGCGTCGAAGGAGCGATTAAGGATGGAATGCTGGCCGTGTTCGCCGACGCCAGTCGCGACGATGTTCTGAAAGAAGTCGGGATCGAGCGTGCCAGAGGGCTGATCGCCACGCTGTCGTCGGATGCAGACAATTTGTTTGTGATTCTCACCGCGCGGACCCTCAATCCAAAAGTGGAATTAGCCGCCCGCATCATGGACTCGACCAGCGAACAGAAACTGCGCCGCGCCGGTGCGAATTTCGTTTTCGCGCCGTATGACAGTACCGGCCATCGCATGGCGCAAGCACTATTGCGGCCGCATGTCCACCAGTTCATGGATTTCACCATGCAAGGTCTCAATGTTGGCATCGAACAGGTGCGCGTGGGACTGCGCGGCGACATGGCCGATCAGTCAGTGGCGGACATGGTGCGGCGCGAAACCGGCGTGATCGTGCTGGCGATCCGGCGGGCTAGCGGCGAGATGGTGTTCAACCCGGCGCCCGATGTGCGAGTCCAGAATGGCGACCATCTAATCGCCATGGGCGAAACGGAAGGACTTCGCAAACTGGAGCAGATGCTTACCGGAGCCGTTGCGTGAAAGTACTGACCGGCGAACAGATGCGCGAAGTGGATCGTGCCACTATCGAGGCCGGGACGCCGGAATCCGCCTTGATGGAACGTGCGGGGCGTCGCGTCGCTGCCATCATCAAGCGGGAATTTCATCCACTGAAGAAGCAGCGCGTCGTTGTGTTCTGCGGCAAGGGCAAGAACGGTGGCGATGGACGCGTGGTGGCCCGGCTCCTGGCGCGCCGCGCCGGCGCGGTTCACTTGGTCGACGCGGAAGAGCCCGACGCTCAGATCACCGCCGACATGAAAAAGGCCGACGTCGTGGTCGACGCGCTCTTGGGGATCGGTCTCAAGGGCCCGCCTCGCGGCCGCGTAGCCGAATTTATCCAAGCGATTAATACGCAGTTCCCCAAAGCCAAGGTAGTTTCGGTCGATTTGCCGTCCGGCCTGGGTGGCGGGGGCGATTGTGTGCGCGCGGACATCACGGTGACCTTCACCGCGCCGAAGGTCGAGCATTTCTTTGCCGAGGGCGCCGCGGAGAACGTAGGGAGGCTGATAGTGAAGTCGATTGGAAGCCCGCCGGAGTTGATCCAGAGTGATCTTGAAGTCTCCGAAGTCAGGGATTTCGCGCCGCTCTTCACGCCGCGGAAGCGCGAATCGCATAAGGGCGATTTCGGACACGTGTTGGTGGTCGGCGGCTCGCCCGGGAAGTCGGGTGCGATCGCGTTGGCGGGCCTGGCCGCGCTGCGATCCGGTGCGGGCCTGGTGACGGTTGCGTCCTGGGATACCTCGCGCCTGGCGCCGGAGCTGATGACCGAAACGCTGGGTGGCTTCACGCTGGATCGCAAGACTGTGATCGCCGTCGGTCCAGGACTTGGTCTGAATCGCGATTTGGTGCAGCGGGTGATGCGTGAGGCGCGCGTGCCGCTGGTGCTGGATGCGGATGCGCTCAACTCCATCGCGGGCACGGATTTTCGCGGTCGTGGCGCATCCACTATACTGACGCCGCATCCCGGAGAGATGGCGCGCCTGACCGGAAAGCGCGTCTTCGACCGTCTAAGTACCGCGCGCGCGTTTGCCAAAGAGCGCAATCTCACTCTGGTGCTGAAGGGTCACCATACGTTGATCGCATTGCCGGACGGTCGCGTCTGGATCAACTCCAGCGGCTCGCCGGCCATGGCTAAGGGTGGGTCGGGTGATATTCTGACCGGTCTGATCGCGGGTTTGGTGGCACAGTTCCCGCGCGACGTGGAACGAGCCGTGCGCGCCGCCGTGTGGTTGCATGGGCGTGCGGGCGAGCTCGCGGCCAAGGTGCTGACCGAGCACTGTGTGATCGCGACCGACCTGCTGAAGTATCTACCTAAGGCGATCCGTGAGTGCGTCCGCTAGTTACGAGACGCACAGCGAGGACGAGACCATCGACCTCGGCCGCCGCATTGCCGCGGGATTGCCGAGTCGCGCGGTGGTCCTGCTTATCGGGAATCTGGGGGCGGGGAAGACCACGCTTGCGAAGGGAATTGTCAGCGGGTTGGGTGCGGCGGCGGTGGAGGACGTCTCCAGTCCGACCTTTACGCTGATTCACGAGTACGGCGAACGTGTGTATCACATCGACTTGTACCGCCTGGATCAAGTAGCTCAGGTCGCAACACTGGGGCTCGACGAGATTCTCGATCGTGACGCGGTTGTACTGATCGAGTGGGGCGAGCGCTTTCCGGAACTGCTGCCGCGCGAGCGCATCGAAATACGCCTGCACGCATTGGATGGCGACCGGCGTAGAATTGAGGTGTCATGTCCACCGTCACCCGCCTTCTGACCTACGAAGAGTGGATCGACATGCCGACTGTTGAGGATGGCATTGAGGAAGTTGTCAAAGGAGAACTTCGTTTCATGCCGCCGTACCACGTACACCACGCATTTATTATCGAAAACCTCATTGCAGCCCTCCTTCCACAGGTGGACCGGAAGCAAGTCTCTATCATCGGTTCAAACATCGGCCAAATGATCAGCCGCGAGCCGCTGACGTGCCGCTCGCCCGACATGCTGGTTTACTGGCGCGAACACATGGTTATCGCACAAGGACTCCTTTGGTCGTCGGCCGACCTGATCATCGAAGTGCTGTCTCCTTACGAAACCAAACGACGGCAACAAGAAAAGCTAGAGGATTACGAGAGCATCGGCGCGCCTGAAATTTGGCTGATCGACGATAAGCAGCGAATTGTGCGCATTTTTCTGCTAACCGAGGGTAAGCTTGTCGCTCATGACGTCGTCGCTGGAGACCTCCAGCCCACCCGCTTCCCTGGCGTCTCGATCCCCGTCGCCGAAATCTGGCCCGACTAGTACGCAAGTCCTAATACCCACCAAATCAGTGAGTTAAAAGAAATTGTTGTCACTCGTCGCCGGAGTGTGCTAATAATAGTCTTTGGGCCAGGCAGTCTTGCCCGGTCCGGTACCCAACAAGAGTAAGACTCAATTAGCACCAGAATCCACAGGAGGTTCAAGTTATGAACATTCGTCCGCTCCACGACCGCGTCGTGGTAAAGCGTATCGAAGACGAGACGGAAAAGACGGCCGCAGGTCTGTTTATTCCGGATTCGGCCAAGGAAAAACCGCAGCAGGGTGAAGTAGTGGCGGTGGGCAACGGCAAGAAGTCGGACGACGGAAAGCTCATTCCGTGCGACGTCAAAGCCGGCGACCGCATTCTTTTCGGAAAATACTCCGGCTCCGACATCAAGATCGACGGCGTCGAGTACCTGATCATGCGTGAGGACGAAATCCTCGGCGTGCTCGAAGGCGGGAAAAAGTAGGCAGACGGGGCATCAGGAGAAAAAATCATGGCAGCGAAACAGATTGTATATAGCGAGAATTCCCGCCAGGCGATCCTGCGCGGTGTGAACCAGTTGGCCGACGCCGTGAAAGTCACGCTCGGTCCCAAGGGCCGCAACGTGGTCCTCGAGAAAAAGTTCGGCGGCCCGACCATCACCAAGGACGGCGTCACGGTTGCCAAAGAAATCGAGCTCAAGGATCCGTTGGAGAACATGGGCGCGCAGTTGGTGCGCGAAGTGGCCTCCAAGACCTCCGATATCGCCGGCGACGGCACCACCACCGCGACCATCCTGGCGCAGATCATCTATCGCGAAGGCGTGAAGAGCGTGGCTGCGGGCGCGAATCCGATGGCCCTCAAGCGCGGCATCGAAAAGGCCGTCGACGTAGTCGTCGAAGAAGTGAAGAAGTTCT
>DASYPO010000433.1:0-9802 GCA_036006545.1 Bryobacteraceae bacterium | reverse complement strand
CGCGCTCGCTGGATTACGACCTAATGGTTGCGATGAACTCGCAGACCTACGATCGCGACGTCAAGGAAGTTCGCGAGGGCGGCTACCTGATGTACGATTCCTCCTGGCCGCTCGATCCGTCGCTGCTGCGCGAGGACATTAGTTTCCTGGGCGTGCCGCTGGCCGAAATGTGCCAGAAGCATTTCCCCGATCCGCTGATTCGCATCAAGCTCAAGAACATCGCATACGCCGGCGCGTTGATAGCGGTGCTCGACATTGACATGGGCGTGGTCGAAGAGCTGATTAATGAGGAATATTCGAGCAAGAAAGCCGTGCTCGAATCGAATCACAAAGCTCTGCGCCTCGGCTACGATTACGCGAAAGAGAATTTCGATTGCCCGCTGCCCTTCCGTCTCGAAAAGATGGACGCGAACAGCGACAAGATCCTGATCGACGGCAACACCGCCACCGCGCTCGGCTGCATCTACGCCGGCGCGACCGTCGCTGCGTGGTATCCCATCACACCCGCGACCTCGATCATGGACGCATTCATCGAATTTTGCAAAGTCTACCGCAAGGATCCCGACACGGGCCGCAACAATTATCTGATCCTGCAAGCCGAAGACGAACTCGCCGCGATCGGGATGGTGATCGGTGCCGCCTGGAATGGCGCGCGATCGTTCACCTCGACTGCGGGTCCGGGGATTTCGCTAATGAACGAGTTGCTCGGGCTCGCGTATTACGCTGAGATTCCCGCGGTTGTGATCGACGTGCAGCGAGTCGGCCCGTCGACCGGCATGCCGACGCGCACGCAGCAAGGCGATCTGCTCGAATGCGCCTATGCGTCGCATGGCGACACCAAGCACATGCTGCTGTTCCCGTCGAATCCGGCCGAGTGTTTCGATTTCGCGGTAAAGTCCTTCGATCTCGCCGAGAAATTCCAGACGCCGGTGATTATCCTGAGCGATCTCGATATCGGCATGAACGACTGGGTGGTGCCGCGCCTCAACTGGGACGATTCCTATCGACCCGACCGCGGCCGCGTGCTGGACTCCGATCAGCTCGACAAGATCAAGAAGTTCTTCCGCTATAACGACGAGGATGAGACCTTTGTAACGCCGCGCACGCTCCCTGGCGTAAATTCAAAAGGTTCGTTCTTCACGCGCGGGTCGGGCCACAACAAATTCGGCGGCTATACGGAAGTTCCTGACGAATATCAAGAAGTGATGGATCGGCTGTTGCAGAAGCACAAGGCATCGGCCAACTTCATCCCCCCGCCGATCATCGAGCGCCGGCCGGAAGCGTCTTTCGGCGTGATTTCGCTGGGTGGTTGCGACCCGGCCGTGCGTGAGGCGCTGGATACTCTCGCCGCGCGCGGCGTCAATGCGAATTACATGCGTCTTCGCGGCTTCCCGTTCGCGGACGAAGTCGAAAAGTTCATAATGGAGCACCCCTTCTGTTTCGTAGTGGAGCAGAATCGAGACGCACAGTTGAAGTCGCTACTAACGCTCGAAACCTCGGTGCCCAAAGAGAAATTGAAGAGCATTCTTGTGTACGGCGGCTTCCCGTTGTCGAGCCGCCACGTCGTGAATGCAATTTTAGGTCAATTGGAGAATTGAGCCGCAGATGGACGCAGATGCACGCAGACTAGGCACCCTAAAGTTTTATCTGCGTCTATCTGCGTTTATCTGCGGCTAATAGTCTTATGCCATCGATCGCCAAGCCCATCGCCAAACACCCGTCGCTCCGTCGCAACGAACTCGGGCTGACCATTCGCGACTACGAAGGCTCGATGTCGACCCTCTGCGCCGGCTGCGGTCACGATTCCGTCACCGCCGCGATAACCCGCGCGCTGTGGGAGCTCTCGACGCCCCCGTACATGCTCGCGAAACTCAGCGGTATTGGATGTTCGTCGAAAACCCCGACCTATTTCGTCGGCGGCGCGCACGGATTCAACTCCGCCCACGGCCGCATGCCCGCGATCGCGACCGGCGCCAACGCGGCGAATCGAAACCTGACCTACATCGGTGTTTCGGGCGACGGCGATTCTCTTTCGATCGGCCTCGGCCAGCTATGCCATGCGATCCGGCGCAATCTGCGGATGGTTTACATCATCGAAAATAACGGTGTGTACGGCTTGACCAAGGGACAATTCTCCGCGTCTGCCGACGTCGGGACAATCAGTAAACGCAAAGAGCCGAACCGCATGGCGCCCATCGATCCCGTGCAGCTTGGTCTCACGCTTGGAGCGACGTTTATCGCGCGCAGTTTCTCGGGCGATAAGGAACAACTGGTGCCGATCCTCAAAGCCGCCGTATCGCATCGCGGCTTCGCGCTGGTCGACGTGATCTCGCCCTGCGTTACCTTCAATGATCACGAAGGCTCGACCAAAAGCTACAAGCACACGCGCCAGCATCAGGTGCGCGCCACCGAAGCCGATTTTGTACCGCCCGCTGCCGAAATTCTTGCCACGATCACGCCCGCCGGGTCGACCAATGTCACCATGCACGACGGCAGCGTGGTGCGCTTCACCTCCGTGCCCAAGGATTACGACCCGACCGATCACCAGAACGTCTCGACCTACATTGCCGAGCATCAGGCCAAAGGTGTGATTCTCACCGGGCTGCTATATGTCAACGAGAGTGGCGAGGATCTGCACGAGATGAACGAGACCAGCGAGACTGCGCTGACCAGCCTGCCCTACGAAACGCTGTGCCCGGGCTCGGCCGCGCTCGCGAAGCTGCAGGAAGACTATCGGTAGAGATCGTATAATGGCGGACAGTGCGTAGAAGCTTCGCGATTTTCGCTGTAACGCTCGGAATTGCCACATCGGCAATGGCGCAGGACGATCCCCCGCCGCCGCATCAGCCCACTTACTCGAACGAGGTGTCGCGGATCTTTCAGGAGAAATGCCAGATCTGCCACCGCAGCGGTGATATCGCCCCGTTTGCGCTTGAGAACTACGAGCGTGCAGTGGTTTGGTCGGAAGATATCGCGCGCGTGTTGACCGACAGGTCCATGCCGCCGTGGAAACCGGTCGCGGATTACGGCGAGTTTCGCGATTCTTTCCAGCTCAACGACTATGAGCGCAAAACGATACTCGACTGGATCAAGAACGGTACGCCCGAAGGCGATCCCGCTGAGCTTCCCGCGCCGAAGGTCGTGAACGGAGATTGGCCGCTAGGCGAGCCCGACAAGACGCTTCAAATGTCACAGGTGTACACGCCACCGCGCGGGTCGGATGTGTACCGCTGCTTCGTGATCCCCACCAATTTCAGCGACAACGTTTATTTGAGCGCGATCGACGTGCTGCCGGGCGCGCGCAACATCGTGCACCACGTGCTGCTGTATCAGGACACGGAAGGCGTGGGCGACAAGTTGGATGGACTGGACGGACAGCCCGGCTACCCGTGCTTCGGCGGACCCGGAATCGCGATCAGCCTGAATAATCTGAACGCGCAACTGGGCGGCTGGGCGCCCGGACAGCGTACGCGCCATCTGCCGGATGGAATTGGGATCGAGCTGCTAAAGGGCGCCAAGATCATCATGCAGGTCCACTACTATCCCGTGGGCCGGACCGGCGACGATCAAACCCGCCTCGGTTTGTACTTCGCGAAGAAAGACGTGCACCAACGCTTGTTCATGATCCCGGCCCTCAATCAGACCTTCAAAATTCCGGCGAACGCAGCGAAATACGATGTGACGGCGACGCTCAACGTGATTTTGGACGCGCAGGCGATCTGGATCTATCCGCACATGCATATGCTGGGTCAACAGATCAAGATCGACCTGATCAATCCAGACAAGTCCGTCGCGCCGATGATTTTCGAGGACAGTTGGAATTTCAACTGGCAGGGCTCGTACACCTATAAACAACCGATGACCGTGAAGTCGGGCTCCACCGTGCGCGTGAAGTGTACGTTCAACAATTCGGAGAGCAACCCCAGGAATCCGAACAATCCGATTGTGGATGTGAAGTGGGGCGAGCGCACCACCGACGAGATGTGTCTGGCCTTCGCAGGCGTGACCCTGGACCTCGAACTCCAGATGGGCGTGACCTACAAGAATCCGCAGAATCCCTAATGCCGGCACTGGCCCAGCGCGTTCCTCCAGCGCTGAAAGGCCGCATGTTCGTGGGCGTCCTGCCCGAGTTTCGCAAAGACCCACCCGAATATCTACGCCGCGCGGCCGCCGAGCATGGTGACATCGTCAATCTGAAAATTGGTCCGCAAAACGTCTTTCTGATCAGCCAGCCAGAGTGGATCAAGGACGTCCTGATCACGCATCAATCCAGCTTTAAGAAGAGCCGCATGCTGGAACGCGCCCGGGTATTGTTGGGCGACGGACTCTTGACCAGCGAAGGCGAATTCCATAAGCTGCAGCGACGATTAGTCCAGCCCGCGTTTCACCGCGAGCGATTGGCCGGATATGCGGCGTCCATGGTCGAATGCGCGGCGGCTAGTCGCGAACGCTGGCAAAACGGGGCGGAGATCGACGTCTCGCGCGAGATGATGCATCTGACGCTCGCGATCGTCGCGCGCACGCTCTTCGGCGCCGATGTCTCGAGCGAAGCGGATGAAATTGGTTCGGCACTCACCGAAGTGCTGGGCCTGTTCGATACCGTGATGCTGCCGTTTTCCGAGTGGCTGGAGAAGCTTCCACTGCCGTCGGTGCGTCGTTTCCAGCGGGCGCGAGCGCGCCTCGACCAGACCATTTACCGGATCATCGCGGAGCGGCGGAAGTCCAGCGAAGATCGCGGCGACCTGCTGTCCATGCTGTTACTTGCGCAGGACGAAGAAACAAGCGGCCGCATGACTGATCAGCAGATTCGCGACGAGGCGCTGACGCTCTTCCTGGCGGGACATGAAACCACGGCGAACGCGTTGACCTGGACGTGGTATCTGCTTTCGCAGAATCCGGAAGCAGAGGCGAAGGTGCAAGCCGAAGTGGATCGCGTGCTGGAGAGCCGAGCGGCGCGATTCGACGATCTGCCACGACTGCGATATCTCGAAATGGTGTTTGCGGAAGCGATGCGCCTCTATCCGCCGGCGTGGGCGATCGGGCGGCGCGCCAAGGTGGATTACGCGATCGGCGATTATACGCTTCCCGCGCAGTCCGTGGTCCTGATGAGTACTTACGTGGTGCATCGGGACTCGCGCTGGTTCCCAGATCCGCTGCGTTTCGATCCGGAGCGCTGGCGCCCCGAGGAAGCGGAGAAGCGTCCGAAGTTTTCATACTTTCCGTTCGGGGGCGGGGCGCGTGTGTGTGTCGGCGAGCGATTCGCGTGGATGGAGGGCGTGCTATTGCTCGCGACACTGGCGCAGCGCTGGCGCCTACGGCTCGCTCCGGATCAGCGCGTGGAACATCGCGCGATGATTACTCTGCGCGCGAAATATGGGATGCGGATGATCGCCGAGTCCCGTGCAGCAGCCGTCCGGGATTCGCGGGCCGCGTGTCCGCCTGCGTGATCCAGCCCAGCTCGCTCAACCCCAGCGTGCGAACGATCGGCTCGGCGACATCGTCGAAGATCAATGTGAATACGCGCTCGCTGCGTCGGAAATGGCGTTGCAGCAAGTACCAAAGTGCACCCGCAGCAGCGTAGAAGATCACCAGCCGCCAGGGACGCAGCAACATCCAGGCTTCGAGCGACGCCATCGCGTACGCGTAACTCGTGAACGCGATCCAGTAGAAAATCCACATCACGGTCACGTTGGCTTTTCCCGCCGGATAGGAACAGGTAAAGGGAATCTTCCAAAAGTCGAACATCAGCACTTCGATCAGCAAAACCGAGCAGGTAACGCTGAACAGCAGATGCGCGATCGCGACGAATGGCGTCCACAGCACGAAATAGAACGGCGCGAGCAGGGTAAACAACGGCACGACCCCAAACCACAGCATCGCCCGGCGCGCACCGTCGAGCGCGCGGCCACGCTGATCGCTTTCGGTCACGCGAAAGATCCAGTTGGCGGGCAGCTCGGCGGGAATCGTGAAAATGTAGCGCAGACCGCTTAACACGAAGAAGCTCAGCACCAGCGGAATCGAGAGCGAGGCTTGCTTCAGGCGAATCCCGATCAGAGCCTGCAGCACGATCGCGCATCCCACCCCGACGTAAGCGGCCAGAAAAATGCGATGCTTGGCGCTGCGCGCCGCGGTCTTGCCGATGAATGCCAGGGCGCCGCGCTCCACTGCATTCGGCGCGACGCGATCGGCAATGCGGGCCAGCCATTCGTTCACGCGCGTGCGGCCGCCGTCGCCGCCTTCGAGTGTCTCCAGCGTTCGCTTGACTTGGCGGCGATAAGCCACCGTATAGGCGACCGCCGAGATCAGCAGCGCTCCGCCGAGCGATCGCCAGGCGACTGCGGCGAGCTTAAGAAAAACCGGATCGCGCGACCCCAGCAAGACCTCGTTCATTCCCAGAAACCATGCCGGCGGATACGCGTACAGCCAGGGGGAATCGACGGCCTTCAATCGCGGCAAAGCCGACGCCACGTTGGGAAACAGAAAGAACACCGAGAGCAGCGCGAATACCAGCACGCACTGCATCAGCACGGATACTTTCCGAAACCAGGCAAAACTCAGTATGTTCAAGAGCACGCCCTCGAGCGCGACCAGGAAACCGAAGATGAAGGTGCTGGCAGCGAGCACGGTTAGTCCGTGAATCGCAATGCCGCGCAAGAGTCCTCGAAAGTTTCCCCGCAAGGAGATGATCGGGAAAGTCACCGTGGACGAGAGATTCACAACCAGGGTGAACGCGACCACAAAGATTGCCAACGCCGCGACCTTGGCGAGGAATATCGACCGAAGCGGTAGCGGAAGCGGGATCAACGCAGCATAATCGCGGCGATCGGGAAACAGCGTGTCCCACTCGAGTACCGTCACCGCTCCCATCACCACCATCGAGAACGAAAAGAAAAAGCAGCGATCGAACCACAGCGTCGGATTCCAGACTTCCAGCGGATAGCCTTCCAGCCCGGTATAAGTGGTGAAGCGAAACATTGGCAGCAGTAATCCAGGCACGGCCAGCATCGCCAGGATACGCGTGACGGTCACCTGCATTTCGCTGTCGCGGGCGACGAATTCGTTGTCGAAGAAGCGCCCGAAAAAGTGCCGGACCAACGCGCGAAATGGCCCTTCGAAAGTTCCGGTCACATCTGCCTCACGCCTGCTTCATGACGTTGACGATGCTGTCGGCGGTGGTCTCGACGTCGTGGTCCACCACCAACTCCGAAAAAATATCTTCGAGCGAAGGGAGCTTCAGCAGCGTGCGCAACGCGTCCACCGTATCGTTAGCCGCCACCTGGCCCTTTCGCAGAATCATTACGTGGGTGCAGACCTTTTCGACCACCTCCAGCACGTGCGAGCTGTAGAGGATGATTTTGCCCTCCCGGGTCAGACTCTTGATCAGGTTGCGAAACACCAGCGCGCTAGTGACGTCGAGGCCGGAGAGCGGTTCGTCGAACACCAGAATGTCGGGATTGTGGAGCAGAGCGCTGGAGATCAGCACCTTCTGCCGCATGCCCTTCGAGTACGACGCGATGGGAGAATGGCGGCTGGCGCCGAGCTGGAACAATTCAAGAAGATCATCGGCTTTCTGGTCGAGCTTACGCCCGACGAGGCCACGTAAGCGCCCGACGAGTTGCAGATACTCACGCCCGGTCAGATAAGGATAAAGATGCGGCGATTCCGGAACGTAGCCGAGACGTCGCTTGTATTCGATGAGCTGGGATTGAATGGAGCGGCCCTCGAAGAGCACTTCGCCATGGGTCGGTTCCAGCAGCCCGGTGATCAGGTTGACGGTCGTGCTTTTGCCGGATCCATTGGGCCCCAGATAGCCCAGGACTTCGTAGGGCTTGACCGTGAAGCTGACGTCGTTTACCGCGGTGACGGTCGTATAGCGCTTAGTCAGACGGCGAACTTCGAGCATCGACAAGTAGACACCGCGCGGCGCCGAGTTGTTCCTTACTCGGCGTGGACCGCCACTTCGGCCGGGACCAGCGGGTAGCCCAGCTCGCGCCAGGCGTCGTAGCCGCCTTCGAGCGGACGCACGCGCGTGATCCCCAGCTTCATGAGCCGCATCGCCGCGCCGGCGCTGGTGACTTCATTGGGGCAGGTGCAGTATAGGACCACATCGCGATCCCGCGGAATCTCGGCCTGGCGCGACTCCAGATCGCTTCGGTCGAACCACAGCGCACCCGGGATTTTCAGCCCATCCCAATCCACCTCGGACGGCGACCGCAGATCTACCAGCACCACATCCAGCAGACGATCCTTCAGCTCTTCGGGTCGAATGCGCGCGATGTGCAGGCTACGCAAGAATCGCCGCCGCTGCCACAGCTTGTAAGCGATCCAGAGTCCTAGTAATCCGAAAATCACCGCCGCCAGCCAGGATCCCAAGCGCACCACCGCAGCAGCCGCCTCTTCCAACTGGAAGCGGAAAATGTAGCCCAGCGACAAATAGGCGGCCGACCACAGCACGCTGCCGGTAAGATCGGCGAGCGCGAATCTCCACCACGGCATCTTCGAAAGTCCGGCCATCGGCGCCGCAATGGTGGTGAGGCCGGGGAACAGTTTTGCCACCACCACTGCCCAGGAGCCCAGCTTGCGAAACCAATAACGTGTGGCGGACACGCACGAATCGGGTTCGAGTGAAAGTCGGCACAGCAGCCTGAGCAGCGAGTGGCCTTTCTTTCGCCCCAGCGTGTACATGATGTTGTCGGCGAGGGTCGCTCCCGCGATCGCGAAGAGCATTGCTGTGGCGAAGGAGAAGCGTCCGGTGCCTGCCAGTGCGCCCATCGCCAGCAGCGCGGGGATTGCGGGAATCGGCAGCGCCATCTGTTCCGCCATCGTGATGCCGAACAGCACCCAGTATCCGTGGCGGATCAGAAAGTCGATCGTCTCCTGCATGTGAATTAGATGAAGCTAATCCCGGTCCGGGTTCATCACAGCAATGTACCCCAAGTTACGGTAGAGCTGCTTAAAGTCGAGTCCGCAACCCACCACGAATCGGTCCGGGATCTCGAAGCATCGAAAATCGATCGGGACCTGCACGATGCGACGCACAGTGCGGTCGAGCAGCGTGCAGATGGCCAGCGACCGCGGCCCGCGCCCAGCCAGCGTCTGCAAGAGATAGCGCGTGGTGAAACCGGTATCGACGATGTCCTCTACCAACAACACATCCTCGTCTTGAATCGGTTCGTCCAGATCCTTGGCGATGCGCACCATGCCCTGCGGTCGTCCATGATCGTGTCCACTGAAGCTTGAGATCGCCAGGAAATCGATCTTCACGGGGCTCTCCATCGCACGCGCCAGCGCGGTCAAAAAGAACACCGATCCTTTCAGCACGCCGATGAGTTTCACAGGGCGCCCTTCATACTTCGCATCGATTTCGCGTGCCACTTCTTTCACACGGGCGTTCACCTGCTCTTCGGTGAAAAGGATGCGCTCGATGGCCGGGGTCGCGCTCACGAGGCAGCCATCCGCAGGCCGTACTTAAACACCAGGTCCTGAAAATCCTTCTGGTAAAACACTTGAATATTCACGTGCGGATAAATGGCGCGCAGCAGTTTGATCTTGCGATTCTTGCGAGTCACCAAGGTTTGTTTCATGGTGGTCAGCTCGACATACTGGTCGAACTCGGGCAGGTAGAAGTCGGGCGTAAACGCTTCCACTACGTTGCCGTCCTTGTCCCACTGTAGCGGGAAACTGCGCGGTTCGTACTGCCATTGGATGCGATAAAAATCGAGCAGGTTCGCGAACATTTCCTCGCTCGGATGTCCAAAAACGGCGCGCTTGAGGCTGGCATGTCCCGCCGGTACGATGCCAT
>DASYPO010000432.1:0-13991 GCA_036006545.1 Bryobacteraceae bacterium | reverse complement strand
GCCGCAAACAGTCTGATCATCGCCGTCGCCGCCACCGCCCTCGCGACGATTATCGGCACACTCGCCGCCTATGCATTGTGGAAACGATCCTCGGGCGTGACTGCCCGTGCCGTCGCAGGGTCGCTATATCTTTCGCTCGTGACCCCGGAAATTGTGACCGGAATTTCCTTGCTCGCGCTGTTCCAGTGGGTGTTCCGATTCCTGAACCTGCGCCTTGGAATGCACACCGTAATCTTGGCGCACGTCGCATTTTCGGTTGCATATGTCGTGACAGTCGTCATGGCGCGTTTGCGCTCCTACGATCCCGCGCTCGAGGAAGCGGCGCTCGACCTGGGCGCGTCGCATTACGGCGCATTTTTCCGCGTGACGCTGCCGTATCTCGCCCCGGGCGTGGCGGCCGCCGCAATGCTCGCGTTCACCGTGTCGATCGACGATTACGTGATCACGAGCTTAGTTGCCGGCGTCGATTCACAAACGCTGCCGATGGCGATCTACTCGCTGGCACGCAAGGGCGTCAGTCCAGTGCTGAACGCGGTGTCGACGCTGGTGGTCGCGGGGCTCGGAACTGTCGTGCTCGTCTCCGAACGGCTTCGCGCGCGATAACTACTTCTTTCCGATCTCCGACTTCTCCGCCGCGGCGATCGTCGCATCAGCATCCGGCTTCAGGATGTAACCCGCCTTCAAATTCTTCTCCGTCACTTCCTTCACCTTGTCGACATACGCCTTGTGCGACGGATACAACGTCGCGAGGCGCGCCGTGTCGAAATCGACGTGCGACCCGTACAGCATGCAGAATGCGGTCCCGCGATTCTGCCCCGTATTCACCGCCGTCGGCACCGCGTGCTGCGCCAGGCGAATTCCGCCCAGAGAATTGCCGTCTTCGTCGCGCGCGATCGCCGGTGGCGTCGCGGATGTGAACTCGATCCCCGGAGCACTCTGCGGCGGTGTGCCGGTCTTGATCCACTTCACCATCAGGTCGAACGCCGCGGCGAAAACGTAGTGGAACGGAATCTGGCTGAAGGGTGGCTTGTCGCACGTTCCCGCCGCCGGCGCGCCCGGAGGCAGACCCGCATTCAGTTTCCCCAGCTCGACAAAATGCAGCGACGACTGCGCATCCACATGCGACGTCCCCGCGACCTCCCAGGTGCGCAGCTTGTTCGTGTCGGGCTGACGCGCGGCTGGGTAACCGCGCAGATCGGTCTCCGAGAGGAGTTTCCAAACGCGCACGTCGAGATCGGGGCGAATTGCCCCGCCACCGCCGTGCAGCATCACGCCGTCGACGATCGGATTCAAGGGATGGACCTGATTCACATAATTGGCGAGGCGACCGGCGGACTGCGAATGTCCCGTGGCGATCAGCCGCTCCGACTTCAGGCCGCCCATCACATCCTGGTTCGATTTGCCACGTACGGCCAACGCCGCGGCGACCATGATGTCGTACGACACTGCATCATCCGTGATCTTTCCGCCCTCGGTCACGTCGAGCGACGCGTACCGATCCGGGCTCCACGCCTTCAACGCGTTTACGCCCACGCGCTGAGCAGATACGCCGATCCACGCGTATCCCGATCGGACCAAATGCTCCGCCACCTGGAACCAGTCCATTTCAAGATCGCGACTGCCGGTGACGTTGGTCCATTCGAGAATCGCGGTGCCGTTGAATTTCTTCGCGGAGGTCGGGCGACGCACGACGATGCGTGTTTTGTACGCGTGCCCGCTGTCCACCAACGCCCCGTTTGAATATCGATTCGCCTGGCCCTCGATAAAAAACTCTTCCTCGATGTAGCCTTTGGCGGCGAGATCGAGATATGTCGGGTTAAATGTGTACCCGTGCGACGGATCGGGCGGTTTTACTGTCCACTTGATCGGGCCCGTGACGGTGGGTGCCGGCACTTCGACGCGCGGCTGTGCCGACAGCACGGCTACACATCCGAATGCGAGTACTCCGATCGTTAGTCTCATTTCGCCGTCCCCTTTGCCTTGGCGACCTCGAGCAACGTCGGGTAGAACTGCACGAACGTGCTGTCGACCAAGCCATGCTCGGCATGGCAGGTGTAGCACGGGGCGGTGGTCGGAATCTGCTTCGCGGTTTTCGCCGCGCCGTTGAATCCGAAAAAAGCCCACTTGCCTGGAAAACGTTTTTCGTCTTTCACGTTGACTTCGACCGCCCGCACTCCGGTCTGATAATTCCCGCCCTTGTTGATGGAGCCTTTCGACTCCGATGCGCGCAGTTCCAGCACCAATACGGTTTTGTCGGGCCAGGTGCCGGTCCGCAAGAACGCTCGATACGCGGATGGGTTCACGAACACGTTGTCGAACAGCGGCGCGGCGTTGGGCGTTTCACTGGGGGCACCGTAGTTCATCCCGAGTCCCGAGGTGAGATACACCCATTCGCGATAATTCTCCGGCTTGATCATCTGCCCGTCGGCTGTGAACTGCGGACCGTCCGAGGGCGTCGCGTTCTGCGCCCGCGCGCTTCGAAACACGAGTAACGATGCACCCACGCCGATCACCAAGATTGCGATTCGTATGAACTTCATCCATTCACCTCGGCAGCTTTTGCCGCTTCGTGCGGCTCCGGGAAAAGTTTGGCGAAGGAGAACGCATGCTCCGTGTCGCCGTGCGCGCGCCGATATTCCAGCCGCTCGATACCTTCCTGCACCGTTGGCGTATGACCCGCCGGAATCCACCAGAGCGCCAGGTGCGGCTGCTTGGGCAACTCGAACCACTTGCTGCGATCGCGCAATGGGCCGCGGTGGCCGCTCTGATACGCGAATGCCTTGAGGGTTTCAGGCGATTCCCATACCGACATATTCACCAGCACCATCGGATCGTCGAACGCCTGCACTGAGGTCGCGTCGCCATCCGGAGTTTGTAGCCGCCACACAAATCCGAGACTAGCATCCGCCTCGGCATTTACGACGGTCAACAATGCGACGAATTCAGCCATCGCAGGTGAATCCAGGGGCGCCAGCATTCGCGCGACATTAATTTGGGCGAGATGAAAACGTGCGGACATGAAATCAGTCTAGCTAAGCATCTCCGTATACCGGCGCTGCATCTCTTCGGGCGCGACTTTCTCAATGCTGTGGCCGAACAGCCACTCGTGACCGAACGGATCGCGGATCGCCCCGCTGCGCTCGCCGTAGAACTCATCTTTCGCCGCGCGCGTGATGGTCGCGCCTGCGGCCACCGCTCGTGCGATCAGTGCGTCGCAATTGTCGACATGCAGGTGCAACGCGATGGTCGTTCCGCCGAGCGTCTGAGGTCCCACGATTCCCATCTCAGGGAATTCATCGGCGAGCATGATCACTACCGGACCGATACGTACCTCGGCGTGCCCGATCCTGCCGCTGGGCTCCGCCAGTCGCATCACTTCGAGTGCTCCGAATGCCTGTTTGTAGAATTCGATGGCCGCTGCCGCGCCCTTCACACGCAGGTACGGAAATACTTCGTGAATCTCGCAGTTTTTAACTAATGTGTCTCCGGTATCCATGGCGGAAGTATACGGAAGAATCGCGCCCGGGTATTGTACAAATTTTTCTCGTGTTATTCGGCGACCGGCACATGGCTTGGTCGATCGGGCGCGACGGGTCGGTATTGGCCCGGCGTCACTCCCGCGAATGCGCGAAATTCGCGATTGAGATGCGACTGATCGTAGAACCCGCCGTCCGCGGCGACGCCCGCCCATTCAACGCGCTGCCCGCGCGCCAGTTGCCCGAGCACCGCTTGAAATCGCTGGATGCGCGAAAACAATTTCGGCGTCAGGCCCACCGAATCGCGAAACAGTTCGATGAATCGCTTCGGGTTGTAGCCCGCGTCTGCGCGCAGACTAGCGATGCGTATTAGCGACGGCTCGCTGGTCAACTGCAGCACCGCGTGCGCGACCGCCGGATGCGGCAGCAACGGACGACGAATCCGCGACAGCAAGGCCTCTTCGAGCATCGCGAATCGGGCGGATTCAGACGATGAATCCACCAGCCGGTCTCGCAACTCATTCGCTCGCGCTCCCCATACGTCGCCGAGATTCACCAGCCGGTCGGAAAATTCGCCAGCGGGTGCGCCGAGAAATGCCGCTGCACCGCCCGGTTTGAAGTGCACGCCCATTACCGAGATCGCAACCGACGTGTCCAATACAAAGTAGCTTGAATGCGGTCCGCAAATAACCGGCGCTCCCGCACGCAGGTCAAAGACCAGCTCAACGGTTCCTGTCGGTAGTGCTCGTTCTCGCGCGTGCGACGACGCAGCGGCATCCATGCGCCACAGGCACTCGACGAATTGGTCGAGCGGCGGGCGCGGTCGCATGCGGACCAGCATGACTTATGTTAGCTGTGGGGCAGGTGATCTGGTGACCTGCCGGTGGCGCAGCAGGCGCGTTAACCTACTTTCAGATGCTCCTTGCCGCGATTGCCCTCGCCGCCATGCCGGATTGGGTTCCGGCGCGCTGGTTTTCGAAAGACCCCGCGACCTTGAAGCTGGTCGAATCCACCGCCATCAACTGCCTCCTGCTCGAAACGTCGCAGTGGTCGAAAGCATTCTCGGACGCGGCGGCCGAGCGCGGGATCGTCACGCTCCGTCTCGAAGGCGACGCCGCCGTCGACGCCTCCGGCAAGCCGGTCATCACGTTCACCAATCGCAGCGCGATGCAATTCGACGCGCCGATTGCGGCTTCCGCGCAGGGCGTCTGGCCCGGCGTCCGCGTGGAAGCGCCCAAAGCTCACGCCGCGGCGAGCGGAGCGCCGTGGATCGATACCAATACCGGCTTCCTGCGCTACGCCCGCGTTTCCTCAAAAGGCGCAATCTGGATCGCAAACCGCGCTCCTGCCGATCAACCCATTCCTCTGGCCCGCTATCTCGCCGCGATCGGCGACGCGGCGATGACGGGCGCACGATGGGTGCTGGATTTCGATCGCGATTTCGCACGCCGCCTCACCGCTCGCGATCCCGCCGCCCTGAAGGACTGGGCGCAGATCCTGCAGAGCGTAAGATTCTACGAGGATCACAAGGAATGGCGCGGCTACACGGCGCGTTCCACCCTCGCGTTAGTCGAAGGACCCGCCAGCGGCGCGCTGCTCTCCGGCGGAATCCTCGACATGATCGCTACCAAACACACTCCGGTGCGCCCCGTCCCTACGGGGCACCTGGAAGCTCCGTCGCTGCTGCGCGCGACGATGACGGTGAATGCCGACCCGATTTCGCTCGACGATCGCCGCAAGGAGATTCTCAAGGCATACACGCGCGCCGGCGGAACACTTTTCACCGGACCGCCCGGCTGGAAATTCCCTTCCCTGCGTCCCGACCAGATCGCGCTGGACGCAGCCGATCTCGAAACGCTGGACGAAATCTGGAAGGAACTCAACGCCCTCACCGGGCGCAAGAACCTCGGCGCAAGGCTGTTCAATGTTTCGAGCATGCTCTCCAATCTGCTCGAATCGCCGGATGGGAAACAAGTCATTCTGCAGCTTGTGAATTACTCCGATTTCCCGATCGAGAACATAACCGCGCACGTCCTGGGACATTTCCGCAAAGCCACGCTGCTGCAACCCGGCGCCACGCCCAAGCCGCTTGAGCTGTACAAAGTGGACGACGATGCTACCGGCGTCGATGTGCCTGCCGTCGGCCCCTTGGCAACCATAGTGCTTGAGCCGTAAACTAGGAAATATGACGCGACGCGAACTGCTCGCCATGGCCGGGTCGGCTGCAGTTCTTCGCGCAGCGCCCGCTCCTGCACCGCCTGTTGCGATCGCCCGAGCATCTTATGACGACGACCTCGTCGCCACGCTCGGAACCATGTTCGATCAGCTTGGCGGGGCCTCGCGCATCGTTCGCAACAAGACCGTCACCGTCAAGCTGAACCTCACCGGCAGTCCTGCCCTGCGCTTCCAGGGCAAGGCGCTGGGCCTCACGCACTATTCCCATCCCAAGACCGTAATGGCCATGGCGCACGTGCTCGATCGCGCCGGGGCGCGCCGTATTCGCTTCGTCGAAAGTGCCTGGGGCACGGCCGGACCGCTTGAAGAATATCTGCTCGATTCCGGCTGGAACGTGCGCGGGCTGATCGCTGTCTCACCCAAGATCGAGTTTGAAAACACCAACGCGCTGGGCAAAGCCAAGCGTTACTCGCGACTCAAAGTTCCTGGCGGCGGACACATTTTCCCGGCGTTCGATTTGAATCATTCCTACGAAGACACCGACGTTTTCGTCTCCATGGCCAAGTTGAAGAACCACGAGACCTGTGGCATTACGCTGGCGATGAAGAACTGTTTTGGTATCACGCCCGCGTCGATTTACGGCGATGACTCTGGTATCGACGGTCCTAACGAAAGCCCCACCAAGGGTCGCGGCGAGGTTTGTCATTTCGGCAAGCGCCAGCCTTCCAAGACCGCGCCGGCTGAAAACGATCCGGCAAGCAATCGCCACCCGGGTTATCGCATGCCGCGGATTGTCGCCGATCTGGCTGCGACACGGCCGCTCGATATTTCCTTCATCGACGGCATCGAAACTGTCATCGGCGGCGAAGGCCCCTGGATCCAGGGACTGGCGCTGGCCAAGCCCGGCGTGCTGATCCTGGGGACTAACGGAGTGACCACCGACACAGTGGGCGCGGCCGTAATGGGTTACGATCCACGCGCCCCGCGCGGCGTAAAACCATTCGAGACCTGCGACAATACCCTGCTCCTAGCGGAGGCTCTGGGAGTGGGTTCTGCGGATCTGTCCCGCATTGACGTGCGCGGTGTTCCCATCGCGCAGGTTCGCTACGCATTTCGTTAATCCGATTCCGGGCGATTGCGCGCATGCCACAATTTACGCTGCCCAACATCCCGAAATTCACGCTGGTGTCGATCATCGACATTCTGGCGGTGGCGTACCTCATTTATCAGTTCATTTCCATCGCGCGTGGCCGCCGCGCCGCCCACATTCTGGGTGGCCTGTGGATTCTGGTCATGGTGTACCTGATTGCCGTGTGGGCCAAGCTGGAATTGTTGCGAACTGTGCTGGCCGCGCTGGCGCCGTACTCCGCCTTCGCCGCCATCGTGATGTTTCAGTCCGAGATCCGGCGCTGGCTGGCGCGCATGGGACGCGGCCGTTGGCTTGGCTTGGGCGGCCAGCTCGAACGCCGCGAGGTGATCGACGAAATCATTGCGGCGGTCCGTCAGATGTCCGAGGAAAAAACCGGCGCGCTCATCGTCGTCGAGCGCGACATCGGCCTGCGCACCTTCGTCGAAAGCGGCGTGGCACTGGACGGGCACATTTCGCGCGATCTGCTGTGCTCCATTTTTCAATCCGGCGGGGCGCTGCATGACGGCGCGGCGATTCTGCAAGGCGATCGCGTTGCCGCCGCCGCGTGTTTCCTGCCGCTCACTGTGAATCCGGGACTGATGCGCCAGCTCGGCACGCGTCACCGGGCGGCCATCGGCATAACTGAGGAAACCGACGCGCTGGCGATCGTCGTTTCCGAGACCAACGGTCAGATTTCGGTTGCCTCGCGCGGCGATCTGGAACGCGACGCAACTCCCGAACGTGTTCGGGATCGCCTGATGCGGCTCGCTGAAGTCCGCGGGGAGGCCGGGCAGCCGGTGAGCGACCCCGCATGAGCTGGCATCCCATCACGCACAATTTTTGGTGGAAGCTGGCATCCCTTACGCTGGCGGTGTTCCTGTGGTACGCGGTAGAGGGCGAGCCTGAACAGGTGGCTTCGCGCGCGCTGCCGGTGTACTTTGAAAAGCTTGCGCCAGAGCTGTTGTTGACCGCCGAGGTCCCCGCCGCGGTTCGGGTCGAAATGCGAGGGCCTGCCGGAAAGCTCGCGCCCAGCAGCCTCTCAGACACCATCATCCGGCTGGATCTTTCGCCCGTGACTGCCCCTGGAGAGCGCACCTTCACGCTTTCAAGTTTGAATCTGAACCTGCCTGCGGGAGTCGCGTTTCTGCGCGCGACGCCTTCACAGCTGCGCTTGAATTTCGATCGTAACGTTACCAAGGACGTGCCGGTCGAGATCCGCTTGGCCGGTGCGCCACCCGCGGGATTCCACGTCGACAGTCAGGCCGTGTCACCGGCCATATTACGCATTGCTGGCCCCGAGCAACACGTGAACCGTATCGCCATGGCCCATACCGACGCCATCGACGTGACCGCCCTAACCGCCGATACAACCCTCCGCGTCAACACGTTTGTCGAAGACTCGCAGGTGCGCCTCGAGTCGTCGCCTATCGTGACCGTAAAACTGTCCATTCGAAAAACAGCTCGCTAAACCTGCCCGAGATTCAAGTAGTTGGCAGACGACGTGCATGTAAAGTTAGATGTAATGCGTGAACTCTTTGGAACCGACGGAATGCGCGGCGTCGCCGGCGAATATCCTCTGGACCGGCCTACCTGTTTCGCCGTGGGCGTCGCCCTAGCCCGCTGGATTGGATCGCAGCACCTCGATCCTGAGGTTGTAATCGGCATGGACACCCGCGAAAGCGGGCCTTGGATCGCCGAACATGTAGCCGGCGGCCTGCATAGTCAGGGCGTACGCGCCCGGTTCGCCGGCCTGATCACCACGCCGGGCATTGCCTATGTGACGAAAACCGGATCCTTCGCCGCAGGCGTGATGATTTCCGCCTCGCACAATCCCTACCAGGACAATGGCATCAAGATCATCGATCATTCCGGCTTCAAGCTGCCCGATGATCAAGAACACGCCATCGAGCGCGATATCTTTGCCTGGTGCGAATCCGGGGCCGTACCCGTTCCGAAAACACTCGTGATTGACGCCGGCCTGGACCGCCACTACATCGAGCACCTCGCCTCCACGCTGCCGCTTAGCATCGCCGGACTGAGGCTGGTAGTCGACGCAGCTCACGGCGCCGCCACGCATCTCGCCCCGCAATTGTTCGAACGCCTCGGCGCGAAAGTTGATCGCATCGGCTGCGCGCCCGATGGCCGCAATATCAACCTCGGCTGCGGCTCGTTGCATCTCGAGAACCTGCGCACGCGTGTTCTCGAAACCGGCGCCGACCTCGGGGTCGCGTTCGATGGCGATGCCGACCGCGCTTTGTTCGTCTCGAAATCGGGTCGCATTGTCGATGGCGACGCCGTGATGCTGATCTGCGCCATTCCGCTGCACAAGAGCGGGCATCTGACAGAAGTGATCGCGACCGTGATGTCCAACCTGGGCCTCGAGCGCGCTTTGCAGCGCCACGGAATCACATTGATTCGAACCCCCGTGGGCGACAAGTACGTGCTCGAAGAAATGGTCCGCCGCAATGCGCCACTGGGTGGCGAGCAGAGCGGTCACGTGATCTTTCGCGATTACGCCACCACGGGCGACGGCCTGCTGACTGCACTGCGCTTGCTCGAGGTCATGCAGTCCTCCGGGCGGAACCTGGACGAGCTGGCCTCAGAAATTGAAATCTATCCGCAGAAGCTGGTCAACGTGCGGGTCAAGAATCGGCGGCCGCTGGCGGATCTCCCGGGCGTCAACGCCGAGATCGAGCGCGCCCAATCGGAATTTGGAGACACCGGCCGCATTGTGGTTCGCTTCTCCGGCACCGAACCGCTGGCGCGAGTGATGGTCGAAGGCCCTGCTCTCGATCGGGTGGATCACTACGCGCATAGCATCGCCGCCGCCATCCAGAGCGAACTATCATAGATCCATGCTGATCGTTGCGTTGCTGGCCACTCTGCTTGCGCAGTCTCCCAACCCGCGTCCCAAAGCGCCCGGGGAAGATTGGGTTTCGCTGTTCAATGGGAAAGATCTCAACGGCTGGGTCCCCATCGGGAAGGAAGAATGGAACGTCGAGAACGGTACCATCCACGGCCTCGCGCGATCGAAAGAATACGGCTACCTGCAGACCGAGAAAGCCTACAAGGATTTCCATCTCTCGCTGCGCTTCAAGTGCGAAGGCGACGGCAATAGCGGCGTCTTCTTCCACGTCTTCTTCAAGCCCGGTACGGCGGATGTCACCAAGGGTCCGCAGTTTGAAATCGACTGCACGCTGGGCAGGCACACCGGCGGTGTGTACGAGCAGAAGCGCGGATGGATCGTGTGGCCGTCGCCCGAAAACGAAAGTGTGGTGCGAACGGAAGAGTGGAACGATTACCTTCTAAAGGTCGAAGGCAACCACTACATCGCGCGGCTGAATGGAGTGGTGATGATCGACTACACCGACCCCAAGCCTGAAAGCGACGATGGCCCGATTGCCCTGCAACTGCATTCGGGGGGGAAGGGCAACATGCGATTTAAGGACATCATCATTCGGGACCTGTCGAAGCGGTAACGCAGGTGATCTTGTCACTGCCAGTTAGCCCTACATCCTGCACCGCGCGACCGCCTTCTGCCACCCCGTGAACAACTCCTCGCGCCGACCCTTATCCATCTGCGGCTGAAACGTCCGCTCCGCACGCCAGAATTTTTCGAGATCCCCTAAGCTCTTGAAGAAGCCCGTGGCGAGCCCCGCCAGATATGCTGCACCCAGCGCCGTCGTTTCGATATCCGCGGGACGAACGATGGGGCATCCCAAAATATCTGCCTGAAACTGCATCAGGAAATTGTTCGCCGTCGCGCCGCCATCCACGCGCAGCTCCTTCAGCTTTTGCCCGCTGTCGGCTTCCATCGCCGTGACCAACTCGCGCGTCTGATAGGCGATGCTCTCCAGCGTCGCGCGCACCAGCCGCGCTCGATCCGTCGCCGCCGTGATTCCGCTAATAACCCCGCGTGCCGACGAATCCCAGTGCGGCGCACCCAGACCCACGAATGCCGGGACGAAGTAACAGCCGCCCGTGTCCGGAACCGATTCCGCCAACAATTCCGAATCCGCAGCCGTCGAAATCACGCCCAGCTTGTCGCGCAGCCACTGCACCGCCGCGCCCGCGATGAAGACTGCGCCTTCAACCGCATACTGAGCCGATCCATCGGGCGACGCCGCGCGCGTCGCCAGCAGCCGATTCTTTGAAACTGGGGCTTTTCCGCCCGCGTGCAGCAGCGCGAAACATCCCGTGCCATACGTGTTCTTCGATAATCCCGGCGAAAAGCACGCTTGCCCGAACAGCGCCGCCTGCTGATCACCAGCGATACCCGCGATGGGAATCTCCGCCCCCAGGTGTTCGCGCGCCGCCGTGCCGCAAACGCCACTCGACGGCACGATCTTCGGAAGCATTTCTCGCGGCACGCCGAAAATCTTCAGCAGCTCGTCGTCCCATTGGCCGGTCGCGAGATTCATCAGCATCGTCCGCGACGCGTTCGATGGATCGGTGACGTGTACCGCACCGTTGGTCAGCTTCCAGATCAGCCACGTGTCGACGTTCCCGAACAGCAGGTCCGCGGGCGAAACATTCGCGTGATCCAAAATCCATCGAATCTTGCTTGCCGAAAAATAGGCGTCGATGATCAGGCCGGTTTTGCGCTCGATCAACTCGCGCGGTTGCAGCGCGTCGCAATACGCGGCGGTGCGCCGGCACTGCCACACAATCGCGGGCGCGACGGGCTGCCCGGTCTTGCGATTCCAGACGACCGTCGTCTCGCGCTGATTGGTAATCCCGATCGCCGCGATATCCGGCGCCTTCATTCCGGACGAATCGAGCGTCCTCCGCGCGGCGTCGATTTGCGCCTGCCAGATTGCGTTCGCATCCTGCTCCACCCATCCGGGATGGGGATAGCGGCATTCGATGGGACTGGATTGCATCCCACTGCGGCGGCCTTCGGAATCGTAGAGCGCGGCGCGTGCGCTGGTGGTTCCTTCATCGAGCGAAAGTACGTAGGTCACTCAGGCATTATAATGACCCGTATGTTCTTTCGTCGCGAGAAGGCCCACCAATTCAATTTCGAAGAGCGCATTGCGAATCTGAAACAGTATCGATTTGAGTCGCGACGCGAAAGCACCGACCGCGTCCGCGTCGTCCGCGATGGCTGCGTCGCGATCCTGGAGAACCTCGGTAACGGCGACGTCAATATCGGTAAGACCGGCCTGGCGGTGGGCGACGAGATCGCCGTGATGGTCCACGCCGGATTTCAGATGTTCTTTCGAACGCCGACCGGGATCGAAATACCCGCACAAGCGCATCACTTGAAGACCATCCACGCCTTCGACGAAGATCTGCGCGAGGCGCTGGGGCTCACCAGCCTGTACAACAAAGGTCTGGGCTCGACCGCTACCGACCATCACTACGATCGAGTCGTGGATCGCGATCTGACGCCCCACCATCACCCCTGGGACAAGACGCCGGCCTAATCGCGCGGCCGCGATGAGCGGCACTCCATGGAATTCCTGTCGATTCTCAAGCGCTCCAAACCCGCCGCTCCCGAGGTCGAGAATAATTCCTGGCTGCAATACCGGCCGTGCAGCACCGCGGTTGTTTTCGTGCACGGCGTGCTCTCGGGCGCGCGTGAGTGCTGGTACGAACCTAAAAGCGGCACCTTCTGGCCCAGCCTTGTCGACCAGGAGCAGAGCGTCGCATTCCCCGGATCCTCAGTTTTCTTGGGCGGCTACTTCACCGAAGTCAACGCCGGCGAATACGGCATGCGCGACTGCTCGCGCGAATTGTTGGAAGGCCTCTCGCGCAGTGTGGGCGGCACGCCGGCCGTGCTGGATCACGAACGGCTGGTCTTCGTGTGCCACAGCCTGGGCGGAATCGTTACGCGCTACATGCTCGAATGCTGGCGCGAATTCTTCGAGCAAAAAGCGATTCTGCTGGTCCTGGTCGCCTCGCCTTCGATCGGCTCGCAGTGGGCCAATTCGCTGGCGCGAGTGATTGAGCTGTTTCGGAATCGCACCGGGCGCGAGTTGAATTGGAAATCGGATTCGCTGGACGATCTGGATCGGCGCTTCAAGGAGATGCGCAGCCGGAATCTACTCCAGCGCCTTTCCGGATGCGAATGGTACGAGCAAAATTTCCCGCGGGTCCGCCCGATTTTCCGGCTGCGGCCCATTGTGCCGGTAGATTCGGCGGTGCGTTATTTCGACGAAGGTCATTTGATCCCCAACACCGATCACATGAGCATCGTGAAACCTGCGGGTCCGGACGCGCGCGTCCACGTGCTCTTGCGCGATGCCTACCAGCGTTTCGATCGGACCTTCCCGGCGGTGCTTTCTCCTCCCGAGCCTCGTCCCGCCGCCGGCCAGCCGCCACCGCCCTACCTGTTCCAGTGCGATCGCATGAAAGCGACTTTGCTGGTTAACGAATTCGGCGACGGTCACCTGCAACTGCACTACGAGAAGATCCGTGTGGCTCGCACCGGCGACGTACCGGATTACGTCTTGCCGCCTTTCGACAGTGTTTTCGGTCAAGTGTCGACTTTCCTGTTGCAGACTGAAGGCTCTTCGCCGGGAATCAGTATCGAGGTAATTCCGGAGCCCGACCCGGGCCACGTAGTCGCACACTTCGATCCCGCGCCTTCGGCGGAGCGCCCCCAAACCCTGATTGCCGAAATGCTGGGCGCGCATACTTTTGCAATGGATCGCAAAGAGCTGGCGATCGCCAGTGGCGGGGACGCCTTGGGCGAGCTCGACAATACCTCCATCACGCTGGACTTGGAGAATGTGCGCGAGCTCGTGTTTGAAATCAGCCTCCCGGCCAGCATGTCGCTGACTCACGAGCCGCCGTTTGTTCGGGCATATCAACACTTCCTTTCGGGCGAGCAAAGGCGGCCCGTTTTCGATTCAGCATTGACTCTGCACGCGTCCGAGAACCTGTATTATTCGCGGCTGCTGCGCACCATTTTCATCACCGTGAAGAATCCGCCGCAGCGCACCTCCTATCACGTGTATTGGCGATTGGGAGACCCGCTCAATCAGTTCGAAGCGCCGACTCCGCGCGAACGCGCTCGCTTAACCGCGCGCCGCAACGCTCTGCACTCGGTGCGAGAGAGCTTTGCCGCGCCCGACCCCGCCTCTGAAACCCAGCGCACCGAAGTTCTGAGGATTCTGGCGACACTCGGCATGGACGTAATCGCTCTGCTGAAAAATAGCATCGCCAGCAGCGCCACTGACGAGCGCCTTCTGCCCGCCCTGCTC
>DASYPO010000431.1:0-2465 GCA_036006545.1 Bryobacteraceae bacterium | reverse complement strand
CACAGCGCAGAACGGCGCGGGACCGCCCGAGTGGAACCTGCGTGCCGATTTTCCGATCGAACGCGGAAACAAGCGGAGCGCGCGGTTAGATCTTGCCAAAGCGCAGAAGTCGGTCGCCGAGCTGCAACTGCTCAATACTCTCCGGCAACTCATTCTGGATGTAGATAGCGCATTCGTCGATGCGCAGGCGGCACGCGACAACCTGGCGCTGGCGCGCGAGAATCTCAAAACGCTGCAGGACGTAGTGGAAGTGAATTCGTCGCGCGTCAATGCCGGCGATCTTGCGGCGGTCGAGCTGCGCCGCTCCCGTTTGGCGGCGATGCAATTCGAGAATTCGGTGCGGCAGGCCGAGCTGAAGTTCCGCAGTGCGCTGACCCGGCTGCTGTTGCTGATGGGACGGGCACCGGCGCCGGACGGCGTCGACATTTCGGGAGACCTGCGCGATGATCGCGCACCCGCCGCGCCACAGATTCGCGAGGATGCGTTTCAGCGACGGCCCGACCTCCTGGCTATTACAAGCGACCGGTCGCGTTCGCAAGCCGACCTGCGTTTGCAGATCGCGCAAGGCAAAGTCGATCTCGATTTCGGCGTGATGTACCACCGTCAATACGGCTACGCCAACGGGAACGCGATGGGCTTCTTCCTGAGCGCGCCGCTGCCGGTATGGAATCGCAACCAGGGTGAGATCGAACGCGCAAAACGCGAAGAGGTGCAACTACAAGCGCGCATTCGTGCGCTGCGGGCGCAGATCGAAAGCGAAGTACAAGCGGCCTACGACCAATACCTCACTTCTCAAAAGCTGGTGGAGCGCATCGGCACAGACATGCTGGCGCAGGCGCGCGATGTGCGCGGCATTACCGAATACTCCTATTGGCGCGGCGAAGCATCCTTCCTCGAATTCCTGGATGCGCAGCGCGCTTATAACGACACCGTGCAGAGCTACAACGACGCTCGCGCCGATTACGCGCGCAGCTTGTTCCTACTCGAATCCGTTTCCGCGAAAGGGGTGCAGCCGTGACGAATCGATGGACGTTGCTATCGCTGGGAGCGCTGCTCCCGGCATTCCTCTTGATCTCGTGCGGGAGCCGAAATGCGGTGGTCGAATCGGCGCCCCCGGCGGCTGCCTCCGATCCCGGTCGCATCGCGCTGCCGGCGGATTCACCGCGGCTCACGAAAATCCGAGTGGAGCCGGTCAGCGCCGCGGATGTCCCGGCGAAGGAGATCGTAGCGCCCGGAAAGATCGAATCGAATCCAAATCGCATCGCCCACGTGGTGCTGCCGGTGGCGGGTCGCGTCGCGAGCGTGTTGGTGAAGGTCGGCGACTTCGTGCAACAAGGCGCGCCGTTACTGCGCCTGGAGAGTCCGGATGTCGACGCCGCCGTTTCGACGTACCTGCAGGGCCAGGGTTCGGTCGCACAGGCGACCGCGGCATTGCGCAAGGCCACTGCCGATCTCGAACGCATCCGCGATCTCTATGAACACAGCGCGATCGCGCGCAAGGAAGTGTTGAATGCGGAGATCGCCGCCGCGCAGGCTCAATCCGTGTTGGACCAGGCGACGGCCAGTGTGCAACAAGCGCAGCGCCGTCTTCAGATTCTGGGCCTAACTCCCGACAAGTTCGCGCAGCAGCTCACGCTGAGCGCTCCGCTTTCCGGACGGATTACGGAGCTGACCGTCGCGCCGGGCGAATTTCGCAACGACCTCAGCGCCAGCCTGATCACCATCGCCGATCTCAGCAGCGTATGGATCGCCGCGGATGTTCCGGAAAGCGAGATCCGCTTTGTGCACCCGGGCGAACGCATCGAGATCGAGCTGACGGCTTTCCCGGGCGAAACCTTCCACGCGCGCATTCTACGACTTGCCGATATGGTGGATCCTCAAGCACGAACCGTACGCGTGCGCGCCGAGCTCGACAACTCACAGGGCCGCCTGCGTCCGGAAATGTTCGGGCGCGTTCGCCACGCCGGAGGCACGCAGCAATTGCCGGTGGTCGACGAAAGCGCGGTGCTGCGCCGCGATGCCAAGTCGCTGGTCTACGTGGAGGAATCGCCGGGCCGCTTTGTCGAACGCGAAGTGACCTTGGGACCGCGGGTCGGACGAAAACTTTCGGTCACGTCCGGCTTGCAGGCCGGCGAGCGAGTAGTGATGGAGGGAAGCATTTACCTGAGGAACGGAAGCTAGCGGTTCGCGGTTTCGGAGAATCCCATGATCCGCAAAATTGTTTCTTTCGCGCTGCATCAACCGTTTTTTCTGATCCTGTTGCTGGCGCTGTTCGTGGGCGCCGGAATCGCGGCATTCCGATCGCTGCCCATTGAGGCGTTTCCGGACGTGACCGACGTTCAGGTCGCGGTGATCACGTTGTTTCCTGGACACGCGCCCGCGGAAGTCGAGAAACAGGTGACCATTCCGCTCGAGATCGAACTGGCGGGACTGCCGCATTCGGTGCGCATGTTTTCGCACACGCA
>DASYPO010000430.1:0-13108 GCA_036006545.1 Bryobacteraceae bacterium | reverse complement strand
GTAGCAAGCCTAAGAAATGAGCCGCAGACCAACGCAGATGCACGCAAATGTTTCTTATCTGTGTCTATCTGCGTCCATCTGCGGCTGATAGACAACATATTTGCTGTTGCGGAATGCCTCAGGAACTCCCGGTACCGCCTGCTCAGTTTGCAACACGACGTAGTCGATGCTGCGATCGGCTAGGGCGGAGAAGTCGGACGCTTTCAGCTTCCAACGACCGGCATTGGTTTCGATCCAGCGTTTCCACCAATCGCTAGTGAACATCGGGAAATAGTTTACCTGCCCACCGCTTTTCCAATCCGTGTAAAGTGCACGCTGTGCGCGGACGCGAAAAATCCCAGGCTCGAGGCCGGTGCCCGCGTCGGGAAATAAAAACAGCGCTGGAACGGGTGTGTTGGCGCGCGCCCAGGCGACCACCTGATCGAGCTCAGGTGTCTCGATCTGCCGGTAATTGCGAACCAGGCCAGAGGCAGGAATCGCGGCGAACGGGAGCAGCGCAGCCGCGATCAACGTTATGCCACGAGTACGCGAGGAGAGCCACACGGCCAGCGTGGTAACGATCGCGAATCCGGCGAACAATTCCAGCATCTGCCAGTTCCAGGGGCGTCCGATGACTGCATGCTTGATAGGTCCGAAATATGCCGCGGCTAACCACATGACCGCTTCGATCCAGCGACGCTCTGTAGCTGCGCGCAGGCCGCAAACCGCTGCGGCGAGCATCGCGATTAGAGTGATGAACAACACCGCGCGCGCGGGTTGCCACTGCGGGATCAGCGCCCAGTGCATTTTTTCGAGCAGCACCCAGGAGAGCGGCACGCAGAGCAAGCCAACTACGGGCAAACCGATCAGCAGCGCGCGAAGGTCCCGGGTGAGCGATCCATGCAGTCGCCAGATCGCCACCGCGGCCACGAGACATTCGGCCGCGTAGTCGTTAAGATTGCGCGTCGCCCACATGCTGACGAAGCTGTAGCTCGCGCGCATCTGCTGCAGCGATTCCTGAAACCAGTCCAGCTTGCGGAACATGGCCGGCGATTCTGTTACGCCCGCCTGCATTTTCGCCAGAACCAGCAGAATCGCGGCAGCCGGAAGAAAAGGAAAAAGTAACGCTCTACGGCGGATCAGCAGCGCAGCGACGATCCAAAAGGGTGCGGCGGTGGGGGGATGATACAGCAGCGCAAAACCGGCGGCGATTCCAGCGGCGCGATCACGTCCTTGTGCTAGCAGGCCCATCGCGAACATCAGCAGGCACACTGCGAATCCGCGCGGCACGGGCTCGTACTCGAAGATGAGCACGGCAGGGGCGACCAGCGTGGCGCCGAGCGAAACGATCGCCGCCGCGCACCATTCCAAGCCAAACTCCCAGGCGTTTGGGCCGATCGCCGCCCGCATCGGATCGCCGAGCAGCCGGCGCGCCAACAATACCAGACCTGCGATTCCTAAAGCGCGGAACAGGATTTGCTCCGTCTGCAGCACCGTCTCGAAAGACAGCCGCGTGATACGTACCAGCAGCAGCGCGGTCTCGTCGTAAATGGTGTAAGAGAGATGCGGGCGCAGCGCCATGATGTCGCGCGTGAAGAGACTCGCGTCGCGGAGATGGTCGAACATCGGGATGTAGATCTGCGTGTCCGAAAGCAGATAGGTGTGGCCGGGGAAAAAGAAGTAACCGGCGAAAGTGAGCAACAGGACGCCTATGCAGAACGCTATCCGGCGATTCATTTCGCCGGCGTTTTCTCCAGTTGCTGCTTGGCCCAGACGCGCTGCGGATTCAGATCCAGCGCTTTCTGAAAGGACTTGCGCGCGTCGGCGTTGCGGCCAGCTTTGCGCAGGGCGACACCCATCCACAGGTGCGCGTCGGCCGAGCGCGGGTCGAGGTCGATCGCCTTCTGAAAATCCTTGATGGCCAGCTCGATTCCACCGCCGAAGGCGGACGGCAGATAGTAATTTCCGACGCCACGGCTTAGATAGTTGATGGCCGCTTTCGAATCCAGTTGCAGCGCCTTGTTAACTTCGTCCAGCGCGCAGCGACCGCGGGAGATACCCGCCAGCTTCGCCGCGGGGATCACCTGCCCGCACAGGGTGCCTAGAATGCGATGGTATTCGGAGCTCGAACCGTTGAGCGCGACCGCGCGTTCGGCGGCCTTGATGCCAGCTTCGGCCGCATCACGAGCCTTGGGGTTGTCGCGAACTTCAATCGCAACTTCGGCGACATAAGATTGCGCCAGTGCGGCGCGATACTGCGCATCGGCGTCCTTGGGCTTTTGCTGCGCGGCGGTTGCGTATTGTCCAGCGATGCGATCCAGCGCAGGTCGATCCTGTGCGTCGCGCGCTTTCTCGAGTTCGGGCGGGACTGGGGTCGCGAAAGCGAGGAGCAGCAGCCATGCAAGCATATCTTTCTAGATTCTAACTGCTGGCTGGCGGTTGCTGAAACTTTACGCAGAGGCAGGCGACCAAATCACCTGCCCCACGGGAGGACAAACTCGCCTGCGTTACGCGCTGATGGCTTCGAGCACCAGGCCCATGCTTCGGATGGTCGATTCGAAGCGCGGCTGCCCGCGCAGCGGATCGTAAACCGGCGATACCGCAATATGCACCAGGCGCGGATCGCGTTCTTCGAAGGCCTGCTCTAGATAATCGCAGGAGCGCTTGGGATCGAACATCATCCACGCGCGCATGAAGACGTAGGCCGGAATGCGCTGCGACGCGGCCATGCGTTCGAGCGCGCTTAGCATGCGCTTGGCTTCGGACTCGCGACCAGCGGCGGAATACACGTGCGCGGCGACCGCCAGCGCCATGGGCGAATGCGGATCGAGCGCCAGGCCGCGCTGCAGCGCTTCCACGGCTTCTTCGCAGCGGCGGAGCTGGAGCAGCGCGCGCGCCGTTCCGAAATATCCGCGCGGAAAGTACGGATCCAATTCCAGCGACTGTGCGAAGTACTGCAATGCCTCGACCGGGCGCCGCTGCATGGCGAAATTCTCTCCCGAGCTGGACAGAATCACGAGCGACAGCGGATCGCAATCGCGCGCGCGTTCCAGTTCCTGTTCGGCCTGCTTCAGCCGGCCGACGGCGGCCAGATAATCGTGCCCGTACCATTGATGCGCGGTCGCGTAGTCGGGCTTAAGTTCGATGGCCCGGCGAAAATGACGTTCCGCGCCGGCCCAATCCCAATCGAAAATCGCGGCGATCGAGCCGAGCGAGACATGCGCTTCGGCCAGCGTGGGATCGAGCGTCAGCGCGCGTTCGGCCGCAGCACGAGCCAGCGGCATAAATTCGCGCGGCATTTCCGCGCCGAATTTCGCAAGCACGATGTAGCAATCAGCGAGACCCGAGTAGGCCAGCGCATAAGCGGGATCCAGCGCGATGGCTTCCTTCAGATCGGTGATGCCACGCGCGACCGCTTCGTCGGTGCGCTTGTTCCAGTGGTAGCGACCTTTGAGATAGCGATGATATGCCTGACGGCTAGCGGTGTGCGAGCGCGGCGTGGATTGCTTGTCGCCGCCGGCGTCGCCCTTGAGACAAATGACCGGCGCGTAGCCCCCTTTGGGATATTCGATGCGAATGGCGTCGTCACGGCCTTCGAACTCGTAATACTTTGCGAGCTTGGAGCGCAAACGGCGCGCCTCCACGCGCACGATCGGATCCAGGCGCGGATCGTAATTGTCGCGGCGGTCGAAAACCTCCATGCCGATGACGAATTCTTTCAACTGGTCGGAATGCCCGGCCAGGGTTTCTTCTACGGTAAATTGCAAGAAGCGTGCCAGCCGTTCGGACCGAACAAGCACGCGGCTGGCAATGATTTTGCGGATGTGTGCGCGAATGGTCTCCGGAGTCACGGTGATTAGACGCGCCAGCGGCGGAGAAGACTCGGCGAATTTAGTCACTTTGGGACCTCGCTATCTGCGGCGAAGGAGTCTGCGCGGCGCGGATCTGCTCCCAGTGGTGGCGCAGGTGACGAACATAGTCGATCATCAGAAATTCGAGCGTAACCGGCTCGTCATCGCCGATGCGGCACGGAACTTGCAACCGATTTTCGTTTACGTGCTGCATCAAGTGCAGCAAATGGCGATTGTAAGCAGTCCAGAACTGAACCAGATCGTTCCACGGCCGGCCTTGATAATGCTGCGTTGAAACCCATTTTTCCTGCGCATAACCCGGCATGGTCAGCTCGCCTTGGTACTGCGCGCGAACGAAGCGGTGATGATTGTTCGCCGCGGAATCGAGCAGGTGGCCCAGGATTTCTTTGGGAGACCAGTGTCCGGGAACGGACGCTACGGACGCCTGAGCGTCGCTAAATCGGGACAATTCTAGTGGTGCTGCTTCGAGAGTCCGCTGAAATTCGTTGATCGAGGATGCGAGGGCCTGCATACTCAATTGTAAGGGAGCCGCACGGGAAGCGTTCTCACTTACGGTAAGCTGATTCCTTCAATGCGCATTGCAGTAGTGGGTCTGGGGTTCATGGGCGCGACGCATATCCGGGCGATCCTCGGCGGCGCGGCACAACTGGCGGCGGTGGTGAGCCGTGACGATCGGAAATTGTCGGGCGACCTGAGCGGGACCAGCGGCAATCTCGATACCGGCGGCGGGAAGTTCGATTTTTCCGGTGTCAAGAAGTACCGCACGTTGGAGCAGGCGCTCGCCGATTCGGAAATCGACGCGGTGGACTTGTGTCTGCCGACCGATCAACACGAGAGCGCGGCGATCGCGGCGTTGCGTAGCAGCAAACACGTGCTGGTCGAAAAGCCGATGGCGCTGGACCAGGGCGCGTGCGGGCGCATGATCGAGGAAGCGCGGCGCGCGAATCGCGTGCTGATGGTCGCGCAGGTGCTGCGATTTTTCCCGTCGTATCTGGCGCTGAGCGTGGCGCGCACACAAATCGGTACGATTCGCGGCGGGAGTTTTCGACGATGCTGCGCCAAGCCGGGATGGGGCGACTGGCTGGCGGATGCGAAGCGCAGCGGCGGCGGTGTTTTCGATTTACTGATTCACGACGTGGATCAGGCTCTGTACTTGTTCGGCGCCCCGACCGCGATCAGCGCGACGGGGCATCAGAATCTCGCGCAGGGCATCGACATTATCGACGCGCAGTTGTATTACGACGGCTTCAGTATCGAAATCGCGGGCGGTTGGCATCCCGGCGAATTTCCATTTTCGATGGAGTACAGACTGGTGGGCGACGGCGGAACGGTCGCGTTTAGTTCCACGGGCGGGCCGCCCATGTTGTATCGCGCCGATGGGAGCAGTCAGAAACTGGAATCGCCCGACGGGTCAACCGGAGATGGTTATCTGGACGAGCTTTCGTATTTTGCGGCGTGCTGCTCGGCTGGCTCGAAGCCTGAGAAGTGCATGCCCGAGGAGTCGGCCTCAGCGGTGCGACTTACGCGCGCGCTGTCGGAAGCGCGCCAACGTAACGGAGAGAAAATCGCATGGACCTAGAAATCGGAATGATGTTTTGGGCAGGACGCGACACGCTGGCGGATGTTCGCGGCGTGGGCGTTTCCGTCGGACAGTTGGGGATCGGACCCGGGGTGGATCTTACGCCCACGTTCACGGCGGAATGGAAGGACGCGCTGCGTCGTGAGAGTTTTCGGGTGGTTACGATAGTCGCCGCGTATGCTGGCGAAGACTACGCCGACATTCCGACAGTTCAGCGAACGGTCGGGTTCATACCGCAGGCGACGCGTGAAGCGCGCGAAAAGCGGACGCTCGCGATCAGCGATTTCGCAGCGGAATTGGGCGTCAAGAGCATCGGATGCCACATCGGGTTCGTGCCGGAGGAGGCCGGCGATTCGGATTACATCGCAGTGCGCGACATGGTGCGCCGCGTTTGCGATCATGCGGCACGGCACGGTCAGACCTTCGCTCTCGAGACCGGGCAAGAGCCGGCGGACACGCTGCTCCGGTTCATTAAGGATACGGATCGCGCGAATCTGAAGATCAATTTCGATCCGGCCAACATGATTCTTTACGGCACGGGCGATCCCATCGAGGCGTTCGAGCGGCTAGCGCCGCACGTAGTTTCGGTGCATGCGAAGGACGGTGACTGGCCCGCGCGCGACAAACCTGGTTCGCTCGGCAGCGAGCGGCGGCTCGGCGAGGGATCGGTAGGGATGCAGCGCTTCGTCGCGGTGATGAAGCGATCGGGTTATCACGGGACCGTGAACGTCGAGCGCGAAATCGAGGATCAAGCGCAGCGGTTGGCGGATATCCGGCACGCGGTGACGTTGCTGCGCGGTCTGATTGGCAACGCCCGCTGAGCGATCGTGTCCGACAGCAAGGCTGCTAGATTAGTAAGTTGCCGCGCATCAGCTCCTCCCCCTCTTCCGCAATATCTGACAATGTCCGATGGCCGCAGCTCTACCTGGGCCTCGGCATCACCACGTGCGCCACGCTGGTACTGGAGCTTTCGCTCACACGCATCTTTTCGGTCGTTTTTTATTACCATTTCGCATTCTTAGCGATTTCAATCGCGCTCTTCGGACTGGGCGCGGGCGGCGTCTTCTCGTACTGGGTAGCCGCGCGGCGCGGTAATCTCTACGCCAAGCTGGGCGCGCTTTCCTTGGTGAATAGCCTGGTAGTGGTGGCTTCGCTGTCCTTCGTGCTCTCGCGAACGGGCGATCCAGGGAACTTCACCATCGCGGCGGTTTATCTGGTCAGCGCGCTCCCGTTTTTCCTGGCGGGAGCAATCGTATCGCTGGCCGTTTCGGAGGCCATCCAGCGCATCGATCGCGCGTACTTCTTCGACCTCGGGGGCGCGGCCGTCGGATGCCTTCTGCTGATCCCCGCGCTGAATGTATTCGGCGGACCGAACACGGTAATCGCCGCGGGCGTGCTGTATGGCGCCGCCGCTGCGATCTGGTTTCATCAGGCAGGATCCGAACGACGGCGCGCCGCGTCGGTGCTGGTGTCGCTGATGCTGGTCACCCTGATGGTCGTAAATTTCAAGGCCAACTTCATCGACGTGCACTCCGCGAAGGGGCGCCCGCTCCCGCACGAGAGCTTCGTCGCGTGGAACAGCTTTTCGCGAATCGGTGTCACGTCGCAGGACAACCTAATCGTGATCGACGCGGACGCGTCGACCGGAATCGCGATGAAGGATTGGGATAACCTCAGCGCCGACGATCGCCGCGAACTTGCATCGGGAGGTCCGGGATTTCCTTACGCGGTTCGGCCCGCCGCGAAAGCGCTGGTGATCGGCGCGGGCGGCGGCTATGACGTGGCGCGCGCGTTATCGTCGGGCAGTCGCGACATCACCGCAGTCGAGATCAACCCGATCATTGCGGACACACTAATGAAGGACAAGCTGGTGAACCAGACGCATCGGCTGTATCTGCGTCCTGAGGTCCACTTGGTGGTTGAAGACGGGCGCGCCTTCGTGCGCCGCTCCCCCGACAAGTACCAGGTGATTCAGGCCACGCTGGTCGACACTTGGGCGTCGACCGCCGCAGGGGCGTTCGCGCTTTCGGAGAACAACCTCTATACAACGGACGCGTTTTACGACTATCTGTCGCATCTTACCGACGACGGATTCCTGGCGTTCACACGTTGGGGATTCGAACCACCGCGCGAATCGCTGCGGCTGCTGTCGCTCGCCATGGAGGCGTTCAGACGACTCGACGAGCCCGATCCCGCATCGCACGTAATCGTCGCGCGGGAGGACGCCGCGCGCTTGAACGGCTGGGGCGCGCAGGATACGGTGCTGATCTCGCGGCGGCCGTTCACGACGGCGGACGTGGAACGTGCGCGTGCTGCGCTGGTCGCAGCCAAGCTCGATTCGGTCTACATGCCCGGCGACGCACCCGCGAACGCGTTCGGCCAGATCCTTAAGAGCGCAGACCCCGCCGCATTCTCCGATTCGTATCCGTACGATGTCAAACCTGTGAGTGATGATCGTCCGTTTTTCTTTTACACGGTGCAGCCGCGCGACCTGTGGGGCTACGTGGCGCATGCCAACTCCGCCAGCGCCGATTACAAGATCAATCGCGCCGTGCCGCTCCTGTTCGGGCTGATCGCGGTGAGCCTGGCCGCGACCGCGCTCACGCTGCTGCTTCCACGCTTCTTACTGGGCGCGCGGCTACCGAAAGATAAAGGGGTGATCGCGTTCCTGTGGTATTTCCTGTGCCTGGGCGCCGGCTACATCCTGATTCAGGTAGCGCTGATCCAGAAATTCGTGCTGCTACTGGGGCATCCGGCGTACGCGCTCACGGTAATCGTTTTCTCCATGCTGGTGGCGAGCGGCGCGGGTAGCTATTTCAGCAGACGGATTGTCGGCGGCGACGACGAGAGACTCCAGCGTGTCCTAGCGGGCGTTGCCGTGCTGATCGCGATCCTGGCATTCGTCGCAGGTCCGCTCACGCGCGCAGCCGCAGCCTGGCCGCTGGGCGCGAAGATCGCGCTGACCATGCTCGCGATCGGACCCGCAGCGTTCCTGATGGGGATGCCGTTCCCCAGCGGTTTGCGGCGTCTTGAGGAAATGCATCCGCCGTCGGTGCGCTGGGCGTGGTCGCTTAATGCGGCTGCGAGTGTACTCGGCTCGGCGGGCGCCATATTTCTAGCAATCTATACCGGTCTGCGTGCCACGCTGCTGTTCGGCGGCGCGCTGTATCTGGTCGCGCTGGCGGTGTTGTGGATCACCGGGCGATCCGCACGTGCCATCGCTGCTCCGGACGTTGCCGCGGTGTCCTCGTAAGCTCAATGGACGTTCGCGCCCTAGAAGCGCTTACTCAGCCAGCCCGCGGGGCGAAACTGGTTCGGTTTTTCGAGGTGTGCAATTGCGAATTGCCTCCACTTCTCGATGTCATCGTTGTTGGCGAAAAAGCGCTTCGGAAGGATCCACGCGGCTCGCGCTGACTGAAAGATTAGAAATGCTGATTTGGTTTCGCGTACGCGTTGAACAACCTGCCAGGTGATCTGCGAGGAGAAATTCGGGCCCTCTAAGCGAATGGCGGTTTCGCTGAAACTGAATTGAATAGGTTCCCGAAGGTAACGTTGTTTTCGGAATTGGTTTGTAGCTGACACGTAGGGTACTGCGAGCATTACCAGGCCCCAGCACAGTAGGAATCCATAAGTCCACCATGGGCTCTCAGTTCCGGATTGATCCAGCAATAGCGCGAATACAATTCCCAATATCGCGACCCCGACAAATAAGAGGGCCGCGATAATTATTCTCATCGACTGAGAATACGTAATTTGCACGACGTCGCGCAGTGTCAGCGTACCGGCGGGCTGCCCTTGTTGTCGCTCATCAGGCATCTTAGGAGCCTACCGCATCTGCGCGGTTCACTGGATTCGCTAAATTTCTTCGCAAGATCAAAAAAAGCGATGGTGTCTCAGGTTCCAATCATTTGTTTCGCTTCCTGCCTGAGCTGGCCGGTAGCGTAACCACAATGTGTTGCTGGCGGGATGATAGGGGGACCTCCCGCTTGGTCACTGCGGCACCCGGCCACCGTTGGTCTCGGAGGCTGTGGGTTGCCCGCGGCGGTCCCAGGAAAGCCTGGGCACCGTGCTGACGAAAGGCAGTTGATAACCGACCGAACCTCAGATAATAACCATCTCGATGTCAGATAACGGGTGCTTGATCTACCGGGGTCGAGCGGGAGTAGGCGCTCAAACGCTGAATTGGCGGATCGGCCCGCTCAACTGATATACTGTAGTTTCATTCGCTTGCAGTTGGGCAAGGTGCGCCGTGTTCTTTCATGTTCGGGATCTTGAAGTTCGCGCCGGACGATTCGACGTCGAACTCGCTCCGGGCGCGATTGAATTCCTGGACCCGAAGTTGCGGCAGACCGGCACGTTGAAAGCCGCTGGCAAAGTCGAACTGGTGATCGGGCTGGTCGGCGAAATCCGCGCGATGGGGCATCTGGCGGTTCGTATGGAAGCGGATTGCGATCGCTGCCTGGACCCTGCGGCGTATGAGATTGACGCCGATTTCGAGTTATACTACCAGCCGGTCACGAGCGAGCTGGGTCCGGAAAAGGCGATCGACGAAGCCGAAGCCGAGATGGGCTTCTACGAGAACGACGGGATCGAGCTGAACGACGTGCTGCGCGAGTTTGTGCTGCTCTCGCTCCCCGTCAAACGGGTTTGCAGTGATCAGTGCAAGGGAATCTGTCCGGTCTGCGGGCAGAATCGAAATCAGTCCGGGTGTACTTGCCAGGCGGTGGGAGCTGACGATCGCTGGGCGGCGCTCAAGGAATTTAAGTAGGAAGACAAAATGCCAAATCCAAAACGACGACATTCCAAGCGGCGCACTTCCGCTCGCCGCACGCATGACTCGCTGACCCGCGCCGTGGTGTCCGAGTGTCCCAATTGCCATGAGGCCAAGCTGCCGCACCGGGTGTGCCCGCGCTGCGGAAAGTACAAGGGCCGCGAAGTGATCGAGGTAGCCGAAGAGTAATCTCTCCGCGCTGCCATGCTGACGATCGCCGTTGACGCCATGGGTGGCGACCACCACCCTAAATCCGAAGTCGAAGGTGCGATTAAGGCCTGCTCGTCGCTTCCGATCCGGGTCCTGTTGGTAGGCCGGGAGGATGTGATTCGCCGGGAGCTCGAGCTGCATCCGAATGCGGCGGAGCTGCCGATCGAGATCGTCCACGCGAGCGAAGTCATCACCATGGAGGATGCGGCCGCTAAGGCGGTTCGCGCGAAGAAGGATTCGTCGATTCGTGTCGCCTGCAGGTTGGTGCGCGACGGAAAAGCGCAGGGGATCGTGTCGGCGGGCAATACGGGCGCGTGCATGGCCACGTCGAAACTGGTGCAGGGGATGATCCGCGGCGTGGATCGGCCGGCGCTGGCTTCCGCGTTTCCGACCATTAAAGGCGGGCCGGTGGTGGTGGTGGACGTGGGCGCGAACGTCGATTCGACTCCGGAGATGCTCGCGCAATTCGCCGTGATGGGCGAGGTCTATTCGCGCATCATTTTTCACAAGCCGCGGCCGCGGGTGGGCTTGCTGTCGATTGGCGAGGAAGAGCACAAGGGAAATGAGCTGACGCGGGCTGCGACGCCACTACTCAAGGCGCTGCCGATTAATTTCATCGGCAACGTGGAAGGTCGCGACATTTACAGCGGGATCGCGGACGTGGTGGTGTGCGACGGTTTCATCGGGAACGTCGCCCTCAAAGTCAGCGAAGGCTTGGTCGACATGGTGCGAACCATGCTCCACGAATCGCTGGCGGCGACGGTAACGCGGAAGATCGGCTACGTTCTTTCGCAGGCCGCCTATCGGGACTTCCGCAAGCGCGTCGATTACTCTGAGTACGGCGGTGCGCCGCTGCTCGGGGTGAAAGGCGTGAGTATCCTGTGCCACGGTCGGTCCAATGCAACGGCGATGAAGAACGCGATTCGGGTCGCTGCCGAATTTGCCGAGGGCGGCATCAACGAAAAGATCGAGGCCGAGCTGGAACGCGGCGCGCGCGTTGCGGTGCCATGAGGCTCGCGGCTCTTCTGGTCATGTCCGCGTGGGTGCTCCCCGCGCAAATCCTCGATCCCGTTCACTGGTCCCTTTCCTCAGACACCACCAAAGCTCCTCCGGGCGCCACAGTTGCGCTGAAACTGACCGCCAAGCTCGATCCAGGCTGGCATCTCTATTCGCTTACGCAACCCAAGCCGGGACCGGACGGCGGACCGATCACCAGCACGGCGGGGCTCGCAGAATCGCCCGCGGTCAGCGCGTTCAAGATTTTCCAGCCGCCGCCCGAGACGAAATTCGATCCAAATTTTAAACTTGAAACCCAAACATTTGAGAAGGAAGTTGTTTTTTGGATCGCTGCCGATTTGAGTAAGACAGCTCCCGCGGGACCCGCCGAATTGACCGCACAGTTTCGTTACCAGGCTTGCGATGCGACGCAGTGCTTGCCGCCGAAGAGGAAGACTGCGGTGGTTACGCTGACGATCGATTCGTCTGCCCCGGCACCTCCGCCGTTCATTATTCCGGCGGGATACAAGGACATCAAAGAGGGACCAGCGCCGTCGTCGAAGTCGCCGGCGACTCCGGTGTCGACCACCGCCGAACCGCCCTCCGGGTTGTGGGCGTTTTTGTTGACGGCGTTCGGACTGGGACTTGCATCGATTTTCACGCCCTGCGTTTTTCCGATGATTCCGATTACCGTGTCGTTTTTCCTGAACCAGAAGGGCGGATTATTTCAAGCCGCGATCTTCGCGATCGGGATCATCGTATTCTTCACTGGGCTCGGACTGGGCGTTTCGGCGGCGGTGGGGCCGTTTGGAGTGGTGCAGCTCGGATCGAACGTGTGGGTCAACACTTTCATCTCGGTGGTCTTCACGATTTTCGCGATCAGCCTGCTGGGGGCGTTCGAAATCACGCTGCCTTCGGGACTGCTCACGAGTCTCGATCAGGCCTCGCGGCGCGGCGGGATGGCCGGCACGCTGATCATGGGGCTGACGTTCGCGCTGACCTCGTTCGCGTGCGTGGGACCATTTTTCGGCAGCATCCTGACCGCCTCGGTGCAAACTGGTGGATCGCGGCCGGCGATGGGTATGATCAGTTTCGCGGCGGGGCTCGCGGCGCCGTTCTTCTTCCTCGCGGCGTTTCCATCGTACTTGAAGAAGCTCCCGCGCAGCGGCGGCTGGATGCTGCGGGTCAAGGTCGTGATGGGATTCATTTTGTTGGCGGTGATGCTGAAGTACCTCGCCAACATCGACCAGGTGATGCAGTGGAATTTCCTGACGCGAGAGCGATTCCTGGCCGCATGGTTTGTGATGTTCACGCTAGCGGGGCTGTACCTATTGGGCTTCCTCCGACTAGAAGGCGTCGAACCGGGCGAGCCCATGGGCATCGGGCGCCTGCTCACCGCAAGCGCGCTGCTGATTTTCGCGATCAGCCTACTGCCGGGTATGTTCGGTGCGCCGCTCGGGGAGCTGGACGCGTTCGTGCCGGTCGCGCAAGGCCCGGGAATCGGCGGACGATCGGCCGCCACAGGTCCCCCGTGGATGAAGAATCAGTATCCCGAGGCGCTGGCGAAAGCCAAGCAGGAAAACAAGCTGGTGCTGGTGAGTTTCACCGGCTACGCCTGCACCAATTGTCACTGGATGAAATCGAACATGTTCCCGCGTCCGGAAATCGCCGAGGCGATGAAGAACCTGGTGCTGGTCGAGT
>DASYPO010000429.1:0-9895 GCA_036006545.1 Bryobacteraceae bacterium | reverse complement strand
GCGAGCTACCTGGTGCTCGGGCTCGGCGACGTTTACTTGGGCGCGCCGGTCGCAACACCGATCGATCCGCGGCATCGCCTGGTCACCACCAAGTACAATCCAGCGCGTACGTGGACACCGGAGAACGCGGTCGGAATCGGCGGCGCTTACCTGTGCGTTTACGGCATGGAAGGACCCGGCGGGTATCAGTTCATCGGGCGCACACTGCAGATGTGGAATACCTATCGCGCAATGCCGCAGGCGACGACGCCCTGGCTGCTGCGCTGCTTCGACCAGATTCGTTTCTATCCGGTGAGCGCGGATGAACTGCTCGAGATTCGCGATGCGTTTCCGCACGGCGGCTATCCTCTGCGCATCGAGCCGCAAGAATTTCGAATCAAGGAATACAACGCGTTTCTTACTTCGATTGCGGACCAAGCGGCGACGTTCAAGAATCGGCAACATGCCGCCTTTCTCGAGGAGCGCGAACGCTGGGCGAGTTCTGGACTCGACGCGTATGTCGAGCCATCGGCTCCCGCGACGTCCGACTCCGAATTCGCCACAGTGATTCCGGAAGGGTGTCGCGCCGTGCGCTCGCCAGTCACCGCAAACGTGTGGACCATTTCGGTAGAGCCCGGGCAGCGCGTGGCAGCGGGGCAAAAACTCATGGTGCTGGAGGCCATGAAAATGGAGATTGCCGTCGCGTCGCCCGGCGCGGGCATCGTCGAGGCGCTAAACTGCGCGCCAGGCGCGATGGTCTCCGCGGGCCAGCATCTGGTTATGCTGCGCCATGATATTGCATGACGCCGACTACAACAATCGCCGATCGAATCGCAACGATTTACGATCGCATCGAGGCGGGTCCTCTTGCGCCCGTATGGATTTCGCTAGTGCCTCGAGAAATCTCGTTGGCGCGCGCCCGCGAGTTGGAAGGCTCGGCGCTCCCGCTAGCAGGTGTTCCGTTCGCGATCAAAGACAATATCGATCTGGCGCGCTTGCCGACGACAGCCGGATGCCCAGCCTACGCGTATTCGCCAGAGCGATCCGCCACTGTGGTCGCGAAGCTGATCGATGCCGGCGCGATTCCCATCGGCAAAACAAATCTGGATCAGTTCGCGACCGGCCTGGTGGGGACTCGCTCGCCGCACGGCGCGTGCTCGAGCGTGTTCGACGATCGATATATTTCGGGCGGCTCCAGCTCCGGATCGGCGATAGCCGTCGCCTCAGGGCTGGTCGATTTCTCGCTGGGCACCGATACGGCGGGATCTGGCCGCGTTCCCGCAGCGTTCAATAATCTAGTCGGATTGAAACCGACGCGAGGCGTTTTGAGTACGCTGGGCGTTGTTCCGGCGTGCCGCACGCTCGATTGCGTTTCTGTCTTCGCGCGCTCGTGTGGCAACGCGCACACCGTCTGGAAAGCCGCGCGCGGGTTCGATCCGGGCGACCCTTTTTCGCGAACGCCTCAACCCGGCAAAGACGCCGCGCCCTGGCTCGCAGGACCGTTCCGATTCGGCGTGCCGTCGGCAGACCAACTCGAATTCTTCGGTGACAATGCGGCAGCGGAGCTATATCGACAGGCCATCGAACATGTGGAACGAATCGGCGGCGACCGCGTGGAAATCGACTTCTCCGTCTTCCGGGCCGCTGCGGATTTGTTGTACTCCGGCCCTTGGGTCGCCGAGAGATTGGCCGCGATCCGGCCGTTCTTCGAATCACGTGCGGAGGAAATGAACTCAGTCGTACATGGAATTATTTCCGGCGCGACGCGCTATAGCGCGGTGGATGCTTTCGGATCACAATATCGACTGGCCGAACTTCGCCGCTCCGCTGAGCGCGAGTGGGAGCGCATGGACGTTCTCGTTCTGCCGACCACCGGAACGATTTACACGCAGGAAGCAGTCACGGCGGATCCCGTGCGCCTAAATACGAATCTCGGGTTCTATACGAATTTCGTAAATCTGCTTGACCTGGCGGCGGTCGCCGTTCCCGCCGGATTCCGCGCGAACGGTTTACCGTTCGGGATTTCATTCATCGGTCCAGCGTTCAGCGATGAAGCGCTTCTCGCAATGGCGGATCGTTACCATCGCGCTCATGCGGACGTGCCCGGTCCCGCCGTCGATCTCGGCTCGTACCCGCCGGGCTGCATCGCCATCGCGGTTGTTGGTGCGCATCTCTCCGGTCAACCTCTTAATTGGCAGCTCACCGATCGTCGCGCGCGGCTCATGAAAACCACGCGGACTGCGGCGGGATACCGTTTGTACGCACTGGACGGGACGCAGCCGCCCAAGCCTGGGCTGTTTCGCGACCAAGGATTTGATGGACCAGGCATCGAAGTCGAAGTGTGGGCGATTCCCGAAAACCAATTCGGAGGATTCGTCGCAAATGTGCCGCCGCCGCTCGGAATCGGCACCGCGGTCCTCCAAGACGGAGAATCGGTGAAATGCTTTATCTGCGAACCGTGCGCGATCGCCGGCAGCCCGGAAATCACTCATTTCGGCGGCTGGCGGAACTATCTTGCGAATTCCACGCGCAACGTCTGAGTGGTATGATGTTTCTTCGCGCTCCTCGCTGAACGCGAATTCACCCCCTCGTAGCGCTGCCGTTTCGGCCCTGTCGCCAAGAGACTCTCAGAGATTGGTCGACGAATGTTCCGAGCGCTCATTCTCTTTCTTATCGCCGCCGCTTCCGTTTCGGCCCAGAAGCCCACGTTCACCGCGGGCTGGTCGATCTATGCCGGCTGGACGCCGTACCATTACATGGCGCAATCCGGAATCCTGCGCAAGTGGGCCGATAAATACAACGTCACGATCAAGGTCCAGCGTTTCGATTACGCGCCCTCGCTCGACGCATTCGTCGCGAAGAACATCGACGCTTGCACCATGACCAACATGGAGGCGCTCGATATGCCGGCCGCCTCGGGAGTGCCGACCACGTCCATCATCATCGGCGACTACTCAAACGGTAACGACGCGCTGCTAGCCCGCAACGGTCTGCAGTTGAAAGATCTCAGCGGGAAAAAACTTCTTCTCGTTGAGAAAACTGTCTCGGAGTACCTGTTCGATCGCGCAATGACGATCAACGGAATGCGCGACAAAATCAAACAGACCCGCCTGATCAACACTTCCGATTCCGATATCGCTACGGCCTTCATCGCCGATGCGAGTGCGTCGGCGGTCGTCACCTGGAAACCGATGGTGTCGCAAATCCTCAAGCAGAAGGGAATTGCATCGCTGTTTGATTCGTCGAAAATTCCCGGGGAGATCCTGGATCTGACCGTGATCCGTACCGAAGTGTTGAATCGTCCGGACGGCGCAGGCAAGCGTTTCGCGCAGGCTTTGGCCGGCGCATGGTACGAGACGATGGCGCAGATGTCCGCCACGGGACCCGTCGCCGACAAGGCTTTGGCCGCCATCGCGCAGGGATCGCAGGACACGCTGGCTTCGTACAAAGAACAGCTCAGCACCACGAAGATGTTCTACACGCCGCAATCGGCCCTCGAGTTCGGAAACTCCGCGGACCTGAAACAGAAAATGGCGCTGGTACGGCAATTTTGTTTCGATCACGGATTGCTGGGCAAGAGTACGAAATCCGTCGACGACGTCGCCATCGGTTATCCGGACGGCTCCGTGCAGGGCAAAGCCGACCGCGTGCGATTGCGATTCGATTCGACCTTCATGCAGATGGCAGCGCAGGGGAAGCTCTGATGGCAGCGTTCTCACTCATCCACGCAAAGCCCGGCCGTATGACGACGTCGACGCTTTCGTGGTGCCTCTTCGCCGCCGGGATCGCGTTCTACCTGTACATCGCCAATGTGCGGCATCGCGAGAATCCCGAGGATCGCGTGACACCGACGTTCGCACAGATGGCCCACGGCATCTACACCGCCGCGTCGACCTCCGCCGATGGCGAAGCTCTCGAAGGATCCTTCGCGCAGCGCTTCCTCGGCAGCATGCTGTGGCAGGACACCAAGGCAACCGCGCGGCGATTCGGCTACGCCATGGCACTCCTAATTCCGGCGGTGTTTCTCGGCCTGCACATGGGATTGTTCCCGCACATCGGCGCGTTTTTCCTGCGCTTCGTGCTGTTTTTCGACAAGATTATTGCGCTCTCGCTATTGCCCATTCTGTTCATCGCGTTCGGCATCGACGAGCTCTCGAAAATCATGCTGATCGTCGTCGGCGTGACGCCGACCATCATCCTGGACACGTTCAATCTCACGCGTTCCGTGCCTGGCGAACAGGTGGTGAAGGCTTTCACGCTAGGCGCTGGCGATTTCGATGTTGCGTATCGCATCGTGCTGAGCCAGATCCGCCCGCGCGTACTGAACAGCGTGCGCCTAAACCTTAAAGCCGTGATGCTGTTTCTGTTTGCAGGAGAAATGATCGCGTCCACCGACGGACTGGCTTACCGAATCGCGCTTCTGCGCCGCCACATGGGAATGGACGTAATCATTCCCTACGTGCTGTGGGTCGCACTTCTGCTGTTCCTGGTCGATCTCTCGATGCGGTGGCTCAATCGGACACTACATCCCTGGTTTAAGGAAGCATGAGCGTGATACACGTACAAAACGCATGCATGACCTATGGATCACCGCCCACGTCTGTTCTCCATGACGTCGACCTTCGAATCGATGAAGGCGAGTTCTGCTGCCTCCTCGGACAAACCGGCTGCGGCAAGTCGACGCTGCTGCGGCTGGTGCTGGGTGCGGAGCAGCCTTCCAGCGGGCGCATTTTGATCGACGGGCGCGTGCATCACCGTCCCGATCGCACGCGCGGCTACGTGCCGCAGCGCTACTCACTATTCCCCGATAAAACGGTGCTCGACAACATCACCTTCGGAGCGGAAGTTGGCGAGTTCGGCCTCTGGGGACGACTCACGCCGCGCTATTACCAGCGCCGCCGTATCTTCCGCGAAAAAGCGTTTGACTATTTACATTGCATCGGTCTCACCGAAGCCGACGCGCAGAAATATCCCGACCAGCTTTCGGGCGGAATGCAGCAGCGCGTGGCAATCGCGCAGGCTTTGATGACTGAGCCGCGAATTCTGCTGATGGATGAGGCCTTCAGCGCGCTCGATCCGGGAACTCGGCGGGAGATGCAGCGGCTGATTCGCCAACTTTGGAAAGACACCGGCACGACCATTCTATTCGTCACGCACAACACGCAGGAGGCGCTGCACCTGGGGACGCGCATCGTCGTGCTGGCCAAAGAATCGCCCGACGAGGGTTCGCGCATCGCGCTCGATCTTCCGGTTCCTGACGATTGCCGCGAAGAAGATATACCGCGTTTGGCGCGGCGGCTCGAGAGCGTTTCGCACTTGGGCTCCGCCGCGGAAGAGGTCGAGCAGGTGGCTTAGGATCTACTTGCCGAGATCTATCCGCCACAAATTCTGCTGCCTTAGGTTCGACAGCCACACCGAACCGTGACCCGTGCGGATCGAATCGCCGCCCGGTCCAACCCACTGACGCACCACTTTATTGGTCGCAGGATCGATCTCCGAAATGGGGATCTCGAACACGGTGGCCCACACCCGACCTAGACCGAACGCGAGTTCGCCGCCGCCGCCCGGCACGCCGACCTCAATGTTCGCCACCAGCTTGTTGGTCTTCGCATCGACCCGTGAAATTGTTCCGTCGCCCTGATTCAGCGTCCATACCGAGCCCGCGCCAAAAGTGAGAAACCGCGGCTTTGGCCCGACCTCTATCGTCGCCGTCACTTGGTTGGTCTTCGCGTCAACGCGCGTCACAACGTTCTTCTCCGGACTGCTGATCCATAACGCGCCGTCTCCATATACGACGGCGACCGAACCGGGCGCGACACTAATCTCAGCCGCGACCTTATTCGTTTTTGGATCGATGCGTGAAAGCGTCCCCTTGATATCCGTCACCATCCACACCGCGTCCGGCGATACATCCACGCCGCCTTCGCTATTCGCCGGGCCAACCGGAATAGTCGCGACGACTTTGTTAGTCGCGATATCCACGCGCGACAGACTCTTGTCGCCGCAGTTGGGAACCCAGATGCTGCCGAAACCCGCCGCGAGTCCGGAGCAGGGCTTCTTGCCGACTTCGATTGCCGCGATTACCTTATTCGTTTTCGCATCCAAGCGATGCAGCGTGTTCTTCGGGCCGTTCGAAACCCACACGGCGTCTTCACTGACCGTTTGCCAATCGGGAACGCCTTCCACCGGGAAAACTGCAGTGGGCGTGATAGTCGACATTTCGCGTTTGACGCCGGGCGTCGAAACTCCGGGTTTCGGGGGCCGCTGCGTGCGCTGCTTCGGCGCATCTTGGGCGAACACCACCGACACAATCGCGAATGCAGCCAAGAGGATTCTTCTCACGAGCATCTCCTATTCCGCCAGTGTAGCTGCGATGCGCTTCGGATCGATGCGCCACAGCGTGCCCTGTCGAACGTTCAGCAGCCACACCGCATTCGACGATGCTTGCAACATGCCGCCTCCGTCACCGTAAAACTGCTGCACCACCTTATCGGTTTGCGGATCGATACGCGTGATCGGGAAACCGGTCTGCGTCACCCACACGAATCCTGCGCCGACGGAAACATCGCCATCCACGCCTGGTACGCCGAGTTCGATGGTCTTGATCACCTTGTTCGTTTTCGGATCGATCCGCTCGACTTTTCCTTCTTTCTGGCAGAACACCCACACCGATCCTTCGCCAAAGGCAATCGATATCGGCCGCACGGAAACCTCGATGCGCTTCTCGACCAGATTGGTCAGTGGATTCACGCGCACGATTGTATTCTCGGAAGGGCAACTGATCCACAGCGCGCCATCGCCCGCAGCCAGGCTGTTGCAACCCACGCCCAACCGCATTTCCGCGACTACCTGATTCTGATCGGGATCGATGCGGGAGAGCGTGGTCTTCGAATCGGTCAACGCCCAAATACTATCCGCAGTCGCCACGACTCCGATCCGCACGTTCGCGGCGCCGATCGCGAGCTTCGCCTCAATCTTGCCGGTCTTCGGCTCCATTCTGACGATCGTGCCGTCGCCGCAGTCCGGTATCCACAGACTCTTGAAGCCCTGCGCGGCGCTCGAGCACGGACGACCCAGGCCCTCGACGGGTTCGCCCGGCTTGTTGGACTTCACCTCAAATCGGTCCACCGTTTTCTTCGCGACGTTGGAAACCAGCAAAGAGTCTGCCAGAAAGAACCAGTCGCCGGTTCCGCTGAACTCCGCTTCTGCTTTCAGGCTCGCGAACGGGATCTGGATTCCGGGAGTCTGAATGCCCGGCCGCGGCCCCACATTCTTCTTTTCAGCCGCGCTAGCGGACATCGCCAACAGCACGAGGAAACCAAGTGTTCGCATAGTTTTTTGGAGGGCGAGCAGGCGACGTGGGCAGAGAACCGGACGGGGGTGGAAATGTTCATTATAAACGAGAATTCAATTTTTGTCCGCATGTTCTTGACAATCGCGGCGGATGCATGTCATCATTTTTCAAACGCTGCCCCGTCAGCGCAGTCTTGGGGACCCGTCCAGCCCTCCTCTACCTCGTCGTCGCATAATCCACGTCGCCGCAATCCGCAGCTTTTCCTAGAACCCGGGAGCTTGCTTTGCGCCGTCACGACTTTTCGTCAGCATTCGCGATCCTGATCGTCTGCGCGATACCGCGCGCACTCGATGCGCAATCCTCGCCCGCGGCCTCCACCGACTTTTTTGAAAGCAAGATCCGCCCGGTACTCGCGACGAACTGCTACTCCTGCCATGCGCAATCGCAACTTGGTGGCCTGCGCGTCGATAGTTTCGATGCCCTCATCAAGGGCGGTAAACGCGGCGCTGCGATCGTTGCGGGCGATCCCGAAAAAAGTCTGCTCATGCAAGCCGTTCGTCAGACCGACGCCGAACTCAAGATGCCGATGGGCGGAAAGCTCAAGGATTCTGAGATTGCCGATCTCGCCGCATGGATCAAAGCCGGCGCTGTATGGCCCAAGCCGTCTGTTACGAACGCTCCCGCTAAAGAAGGTAAATACGTCATCTCCGCGGAGAATAGAAACTTCTGGTCCTTCCAGCCGTTGAAAACGGTGTCGGTTCCGCAGCCCAAGGACTCGAAATGGTCCAAGACGCCGATCGACAAATTTGTTTTGTCCCGTCTGGAAAAGGAAGGACTAAAACCCGTTCGCCCCGCGACTAAGCGCGACCTTCTGCGCCGCGCAACGCTCGATCTTACCGGCCTGCCCCCCACACCCGCGGAACTTGAAGCGTTCGAAAAGGACGCCTCGCCCGATGCATTTGCCAAGATCGTCGACCGCCTGCTCGCATCCCCGCATTACGGCGAACGCTGGGGCCGCTTTTGGCTGGACGTTGCGCGTTTCGGCGAAGACGATTACCGCAGCCTCAATCCCAATCCACGCGGCTACTTCACTTATCCAAACGCATACCTTTATCGCGACTGGGTGATTCAGGCGTTCAATGACGACATGCCTTATGACAGCTTCGTCAAGGCGCAAATCGCCGGCGATCTTCTCGACGAAAAGGTCCGCTACAAAATGCTCCCCGCCACCGGATTCCTTGGTCTCGGTCCTTGGTATTTCGACAACGGCGCGGTGGAAGTTACCCGCGCCGATGAGCGTCACGATCGCGTCGACGTCGTCACCCGCGGATTCCTGGGACTGACAGTCGCCTGCGCGCGCTGCCACGATCACAAGTACGATCCGATCCCGACCACCGATTACTATTCGCTGGCCGGCGTCTTTCTGAACACCACCTATCACGAATACCCGCGCGTGCCGAAGACCGTGCTGGCGGAGCACCTCAAGATCCAGGAGGAGGTCGAAAAGAAACAGCAGCAGCTTCAGAAAATGCAGAACGATCTGAGCACGCATCTGTCGGAATCGCTCGCGCTACAGACGTCGAACTATCTGCAAGCCGTGTTCGAGGTCACGGGTGCACAGAAGCGCGAGGTCGCACAGGTCGTCGAACAGCGGCGGCTCGATTTCGAATTGCTGGATCGCTGGACGAAGTATCTGGCCAAGCCGACGGACAAGTATCCGAACAAAAACGCCTGGCAGGCGCTGATGAAAAAGCCCAACGCGAACGCGCAGGAAGCCAAGAAGCTCGCCGACCAGTTTCAGGACGAAGTCGTGAAGGTCATGATCGCTCGCCGCGACTTGAATGAAGAGAACGAGATCATCATGGCCAAGTCGCTCGAGGGCACGAAGAAAAAGAAGCGCGCCAACAAGCCCAACGAGTTCATCACTAACGACGATTTCTGTCCCAACTGCGGATTGCGCCTCAAGAACCTGCCCGATGCGGACAACAATTTTTGGACCGAGATTTTTCAGCGCGAGCTGCGCGACTCAGAGGATCCCAACGCGATGATGGCGATGGGCGGGCGGCAGGGCAATCCCGGCGTGTTGCTGTTCCGCGGCTGGGGACTCGAACACCGCATCGGTGCCGAACCGCAAGCGCAAATCGCCGCGCTACGCAAGGACATCGAGGATACTCGCAAGAAGCTTGATCCGGCGTATCCCTATCTGCACGGCGTCCGCGATGAAGAAAAACCCGTCAATCTGCCAGTCAGCATTCGCGGAAATCCAGGCAATCTTGGTCCCGAAGTTTCGCGTCATTTCTTGAGCGTGCTGGAACCGGCCGAGCCCAAACCTTTCGCCAAAGGAAGCGGACGATTGGAATTGGCCGAAGACATCTTGAAACAGCCCGTCGCGATGCGCGTGATCGTCAACCGCGTCTGGAAGGGACACTTCGGAACCGGAATCGTCGACACGCCCAGCAACTTCGGCGTGACTGGCGAGCGTCCCACCAATCCCGACCTCCTCGAATATCTGGCAAGCAATTTCGCCCGCGACGGGATGTCGATTAAAAAGCTGCATCGCGAAATCATGTTGAGTGCCGTATATCAGCTCAGCACCGAACTCGATCAGACAAACTTCGCGAA
>DASYPO010000428.1:0-5522 GCA_036006545.1 Bryobacteraceae bacterium | reverse complement strand
AGCTCAGGATCTTTCTCGTAACGGATCAAGTTGTAGAGCGCCTCGTACGCCTGACCTTCGCTCGAATGGTTGACGCGCGCCACGCGTTCAAGCGAGAACGGACGCGAATCGCGCAGCCGATCGGGATTGTCCTTGAAGCGCGCGATCACCTGGCGATAGAAATCGCGATATCGCTCCTTGCCGGTGACGCGATACGCGATCAATAGATCCGGCAGCAGCATCAGCGACGAACGAAGCGGCGGCCGCCACGTCGCCGGATCGATGTTGTTGCGGCGCAGCAGAGCGGCATTGAGTTGACGATAATAATCGTCGCGCGCCATCGAGGGGTCCATGCCGATGTGGCCGTACTGGGTCACCTTGCCGTCGACGTCGATGATGCGGCAGTGGTTGTCGAGCACGTGCGTCATCAGCCGATCGACGTCGTGCGCAATGATTTTCTTCTGTGTTTCGTCGGCGGCCAGATCGTAATAGATCGCGTAGCCGTATAGCACCGCGTTGAAATTGTCGACGCTCACATCGCTGTACCAGCGATAACCCGCGAAATCGCCCTGGCCCTGATGCCATTTGGTGGAATCGCGCCCGTCGCGCTCCCAGCCTTCGACAGGTCCGTTGCCGCGAATGTATCCGCGAGCCAGTAGGCCGGGCTTCCCGGTAACTTCCTGCAATCGGCGTAAGCCGGCAAGAACGTCGCCGCCGTGTTTGCGAACCGCCGGGTCCTTCGTCACCGCGTAGCGCATGCCGACGCCTCCCAGATAGCGGCCGGTCCATACGCCGGCATGAATCACGTTGCCGGATTCATTGGTCGAGTGCGTGTGCTTTTCTCCCGGCTGCAGCACCGGGACGATCGAGACGTACAACCCGTCCTCGAAATGTTTGTCGAGAAGGTCACGATAGAAATAGTCAGACTTTTCATCTAACGCGCCTTCGTTACGAGCGCTAGAGGTGACGGTCGCACGCACCAACTTGTCGAGTTTTGGAAACGCCCGATCCAGATACGCGTTGCCTTCGTCGAAAAGTTTCTGCTGCTTGCCTGCGCGCATCCCGCCACCCGACGTCTCACCATAGCCGCTGTACAGCTTATCGACGACGTCCATGCCTTCGACCACCATCGCGATCGGCGAGAAGCCCTGCACGTCAAGCTGCATGTTGTCTTTGAGGTTGATGTAAATCTGCGTGGTGCGGGTGTTTGGTCCGGTCATCGCGAACCCAACCGTTCCGCGCATGTTGCTTTCGCGCACGGGATCATCGGCGATTTTGCGATCACGCCATTTCTGCGCGACTGCGGGGACACCCGCGATTCCGAACTGCACCACGTAGTTCGGAACGGTGCGGTGGAAACGCGAATTGTCGAAGTAGCCCGCGCGAATCAATTCATAGAAGCGATCAACACCGTGTGGCGACCAGTCGCGGTGCGATTCGAGAATGAAGCTGCCCTTGGTGGTGTCGAACTTCACACGAAAAACATCTGGTGCGGATTGAGCGAGGGCGCAAATTGGCAGGAGATACGCAAGGCCCCTGAGGAGCACAGACATGCGCATCATTCTAACCCGCCCATGCTAACCCGCGATGAAACCCGCCGATGCTCCCACCCACTCCAGATCGCGATTGTGATCGACGCCCATCATCTTGCCGCGACCCATCCTAATGATCGTCGTGACCGCGCGCAGTTCATCGAGCCAAACATACATCACACGAATCTCGGCCTTGGTCGGCCCGTGCGGCGTTTCGATCACGGACGCGAAATCGACGCGCTCTTGCAGAATATGCTGCGTCGGGTCAGCCACGCGCGCAATATCATCGTTCGTCGGACCGATCACCACGCCGAGCCCGGCGAACGAGTAGAGCGGCTTGAGCACCCAATTCTCCAAATCGTCGGGCACACCTTCGCTGAGAAAACGCGTGCGCGGAACGCAGGCGTGCTTCAAAAATGGAATCGAGAATTTACTGATCCGGAAAAACCAGTTGGGATGGCCGGCCCATTCGACGTCCAGATCGTCCCGAAAATCGAAGGCCGGCTTGATCTCGCGACGGACTAGCTCGTCGACGATTGCGCGATTGTAGATGCGCTCGATCGGCACGCCGCCGTGGAAAAGCCGCCGACCGCGCTTTTCGACCTCGGTGATGCACACCGTCCGAATGCCCAAGTGCCTCTCTGTAAGCAAAAAATCGGGCAATGTCTTTTGTGACTGCGGATCGATCTCCAACAGCACGACATTCGCAGGGTCGTGATCGGTGACGATGGCGCTACGGAGCAGCGACCAGTATTCGTCCTCGGCGCAGCGCAATGCGGGCATGGCAGGATCGAGATCGTACGCCCAGCGATAGCAATCGGCGAGAAACGGCTGATACGCGTAGAGCGAAGGGAACGCCTGAATCTCGACCAACTTGGGTTCGTTTTGCGCGGTCAGCCCGAAGTCGACTTGAATGAAGAGCGGCCGCGCGTCTTCATTCGGCACGCGATATTCTGCGGGAATCGTTTCTTCCGAGCGCGCGAGGCATTCGGGCGTCATCAACTGCTCGATCAACTCCGCACCGTCCTTCGCCATCCGATCGATTAGCGATCGCGGTAAAAAACACGGCGTTTCGCAATTCCGAAATTTGACGTGCGTGCCGGAACCTGTATCGAGCAATTCGAGAAAGCGCGCGTACTTAGCGGGCGTGAAACGCGCGTTGAAGTCACGACGAAGCTCTGGAACCATTTGATTTGCAGGCGACAAGATCGCCTGCGCTACTAAATCAGAAACTCACCCGCACGCATAATTTGGCGATCATCAGCCCAGATATCGAACTTTGTGCCGACCACATCAATGTGCGTTGAGCAATCCCAATCCGCGCCGGTATGCGCGCCGTAAGGATTGCCGAAAGCCATATGCACGCCAGGAATCTTTTCGTCCTGCAGAATATTCCCGATCACGTGATGCAGGCCAATGTTCGTGCCGATGGCAAACTCGCCGACACGATCGCTATTCGGATCGGTGTGCGTGTATTGCCAGAACTCCTGTTCGAGCGCATGATCCTCGCATTGAATCTCGACTAGCCGATTCTCCTTCACCGAAATCGTAAGCGGCGTCGCGTGCAAATCGCCGTACTTGGCGCACAGATAATCGCCGACCACGCCGTCGATCACGAATGTTCCGTTCACCTCGCCGGGCGTCGTGAACACTTCGCCGCCTGGTAGATTGCCCCACTTGTTGGGACTGATAATGCCGCTGGTCTTTAGCCACTTGTAGTGCGGATTCAGACGTGCGACCACATCAGTTCCAGCGGCAGTGCGCGCGCGAATCTGGCTCGCGGCCTGCACGATCTCATGGACCTTCACGCTCAGCTCATCGACCTTGTTAAAATCGGCGCGCATGCCCTCGAGCATGATCCGGCGCTCGATGTTAACCATGTGCGCGTGGCGAATCTTGCGGCGATTCACGACGTCGGTCATCTGCATACGCGTCCGCAGCTCGTTCTGCTGCGCCACCACCGCGAAGATGCTCACCTGGCTCGATTCCATGTCTTCGAGCACGGCTGCAGGCATCTCCGTGAGCGGACGCGGCGCGAGATCCTCCAGCACGAACGCCCGGTACGGACTCCCAAGAGCACGCAACTCGGCGGCAAGGCTTGCGGCAATCTCGACCGACGCGCGATCCGTAATCACCGTCACTTTCTCGTGCGGCTGAATCCGCAGACACACCTGTACCGCGTTGCGCGCGCCCGGCGTGTACTCGGGATCGAATGAAATGTTCGCCAGGTCACTCATGCGACGGACGACTCGGTTTCCTGAATGATGTAATCCACCACTTTCGTCAAATCCTTAGTCTCCTGAAAAACTTTCAACTGGCGATCCGCCCCGCTGCCCATCTCTACGATCTTGCGAATGTAGTTGATCTCTTCGCGCGAACCCAGTTCATCTACTACATCGTCGACGAACTCCAAATATTCCTCGACCAGATCGCGCATGGGGACTTCGATGCGCTTTCCGAAATCGATCAGCTTGCCGTCCAGGCCGTAGCGTGCGGCGCGCCACTTGTTTTCCATAATGAGCGCGCGGCGATACAAACGGAATCCCTGATTGGCTTCGTGTAGCTTGTACAGCTTGGCTACCGTCGCCTGAATAAGCGCCGCGATCGCGATGGTTTCGTCCAGTCGCATGGGAATATCGCAGGCGCGAAATTCGAGCGTCGTGAAATGTGGATGTGGCCGGATGTCCCACCAGATTTTCTTGGCGTTGTCGATGCAGCCGGTCTTCACCAGGAGGTTGATGAAGTTCTCGTACTCGCCCCAGCTCGGAAAATAATCCGGGATGTTGGTGCGCGGAAACTTGTCGAACACTTTACATCGGTAAGATTTCAAGCCCATGTCCATACCTAGCCAGAAGGGCGAGTTGGTGGACAGCGCGAGCAAATGCGGAACGAAATAGCGGGCCGCGTTCATCAAATGGATCTGCGTTTCGCGATCCTCGACGCCGATGTGTACGTGCAACCCGAAGATTAGATTCGCGCGCGCGACCGTCTTCATGTCTTCGACGATCACTTCGTAGCGCGGGTCAGGATAAATCTCCTGATTACGCCAATCGGCAAACGGATGTGTTCCAGCCGCGGCGAGCCGCAGACCGTTCTCGCGCGTCAGCCCGATGATGGCGGAGCGAAGCTTGCGCAACTCCTCGCGCGCTTCCTTTATGTTGACGCAGACCGCGGTGCCCACCTCGACCACGCTCTGATGCATTTCGGCCTTTACTGCTTCCTGGAGTTGCAGCTTGCCCTTCTCGATAATCTCGGCCTCGATGTGTGAGCGAAGATCGCGCGTGACCGGATCGATGGTCTGATATTCTTCTTCGATCCCGATCGTGAAACTGGGCCGTGTCATCTTCCGTGCCTTACAGGAACGCGCGCCAGCGCAACACGGGGCGGTGCGGTTCTTTCCGCGCCTCCTCCACAGCGTACTCGGCCACGGCGTTGACGATCCATTCAAAATTCTCCGGTCCCACGGAATCCAAATCGGCGTCGGGCGCGGGATTTAGAAAATCAATCGCGTAGGGCACTCCGCCCTCGACCGCGAACTCGACCGTATTCAGGTCGTAACCGAGCGAGCGGCACAGCGTGAGGCAATCGCTTTCGACGCGAGCCTGGAGAACCCAGTCGATCGGCGCGCCGTCGCGCACATAGCGCTCGGCATGCGGACGGCGTGGATCGTAGCGCATCACATGCACATTCTTCTGACCAACGACGTAGCAGCGAAAATAATCGTCGAAATCGACCGCTGCTTGCAGCGTCATGCACAGGTCGCCGGTTTCGTCGTACGCGCGAAACAGCTCGTCCGGATTGTGAACGTGATACACGCTCTTCCATCCGCCCCCGTTATGCGGCTTAAGGAACGCGGGAAAACCGATGTAATCAAAGATCTCATCCCAGTTGAGCGGATACATAAGGTTTCGCATCGACTGGTCCGTCGTGTTCGGTGGATTCGATTTGTGCGGCAGCAGCACCGTTCGCGGCACCGCCACTCCGAGCTTCGATGCCAGCGCATAGTTGAAG
>DASYPO010000427.1:0-6737 GCA_036006545.1 Bryobacteraceae bacterium | reverse complement strand
ACCAGGAAATAACTGCCCTTGGTTTCCGCGCGCCAGAACGGATTGTTGGAGAACAACACCACGTGGCCTTCGCCGAATGGAGCGTCGATCACCGCCGGATGCTGCGCCAGGTCCGCCCCGCCGTCGAGTAATCCCGAAACCAGCAGTTCATTCGCATTGGCATAGCGCAACACGACACGCGGACGCAGCGCGGGCGGAATCACACCGACCGGATTGCGAAGCTGTTCTTTGGTGAGCGGCACGGCTTCCCAGGTCTCCGCGCGCGGCTCTTCCGGGACCTCGATCGGCGCGCGATTCTGCGGCGTATCGGGATCCTCGGCCGTGCCGCGGCCCGTGGGACGCTCGTTGCCTTCGCCGCCCCCGCGTCGTCCGCCGCCGCCACCGATCATATTCGACACGCTGAACACGGGAGGATTCGACGCGAAAATCGCGAGGTTATCGCCGAACCCGTACATGATCGGGCTCGCGCTATCCACCAGTTTCGAGCGCACCGCGGAGCCGGTAACTTTGAGCCGCTGCGCCGGCGAAATACTTACGCCCGGAGTCATTCCGAAGGTAACCGCAAAGCTGGCGGTGTCGTTAGCGGTGATTAACAGGCCGCCCTTGCGCACAAACTCCTGGAGATACTCGAGACCGTTCCAGCCGAGTCCCGGACGCATGTCGTCGGTCTCATCGATCCCCAGATTCGGCGTCTCTGCCGTCTTCTTCCAGGGCAGTGCATTGCCGTACATGGGCATGCCGCTGATGATCGTTTGCGGGTTGCCGCGAACGCCTGGAGCGAAAACGATTACGTCGTACTTGGCGCGCAGGTCGGGAGTCTTCGCCACCGTCTGCGTGCTGATGTAAGAGTACGGAACCTTCAGACGATCGAACTCCAGACGCCACCAGCCTTCGCTCTGCGTGCTGAGCCAGGTGTGCATTAACGCGATGCGCGGGGCTTTCACCGCATGCATCTTGACGCTGGGAGCGGATGCGACGGCATAGGCGCGCACGCCCAACTCGGCGCCGGCTTTGTTCAGATCCTCCGCCGAAATGTTGCGCACGATGAAGGATCCGCGATTGAACTTGTGTCCGCCCGATTCGAACGGCTCCTCCGTCACCTCGAAGGATGAATTCGGGAAGCGGTAGCGCAGCGTGATCAGCGCGTGATCCGCGTTGTGGTTGATCAGGTACACGCCGCCCGCGCCTTCCACCCCGCCCGGCGCCTGCACCGGTCCCGAAACCATTTTCATCGCGGCGTCCAGCACCTTTACATCGGTGACGCGCGCCACCTGGACGTTGCCCAGCTCGCCGAAAGTCCACCCGGTGTCGTCGTAGATGTTTTTCTGCGGATCGTTGGCCGCCCAATACTGGTAATCCAGAAGCGTATCGGCGATCCGGCTGTACGGCTGATCCATGCGAACCAGGTAGCTCCCCGCCGGGAAGGTGCGCGGCTCGGGCTTGGGTTTTTCCGCCGGCTTGCGCTCGCCGCCTTCCGCCGGAGTATCGCTGGCTGCCGGTCCGCCTTCTGTGGCAGTTCCTCCGCGTCCGCCTCGGCCTCCACGGGCAGGGGCTTTCTTGGCCGGCATCATCACCGTGAACGCCTCACTGGCGCGCGAAATCTCACAGCCCTGGTCCTGTAGCATTCGCAACAGATCGGCTTGCGCGCCGGGCCGCGGATCGTCGGCCGAGAAAACGTAAGCCGCAGGTCCCGCGGTGCGCGGCTTTTCGATCGAGCGCTTGGCCTTGAGATAGAAATTTCTCAGGAAAAACTTGTTGTTGGACGCGAAAAACGCGAGCGCCGTGAGCACACCGGTCTGCTCGTAGTTATTGTTGTTGCGCTGCGACCACATGGCTTTGGGCAGCGGCGGATTCTGTTTGTACCAGGTGCGCGCATAGTCGCTCGGGCGCAACGTGCGTTCTTCTGTATCCGCGCCTCCGTTGCCGAAGGTTTCATAGAGGCGGCTAATGCCGTTATGCGTCGCCGCGATGAACATCAGGTAGCTGGGCGACCAGGTATCGAAGGTGCCATGCGTGAACACGCCGGGCATGCCCATCTTGGTCATCTCCGAAACATTGTTCCAGCCCATCATTTGCCATTCGTCCGCCAGCATGGGATCGATCCACGCGTTATACGGACCGTCGCCGACGGTGTTGTCGTAAAGATAGGGAACCGACTCATGCAAATCGTGCAGCACCTGCGCCTTCTGCCCGACGAAGGTGTTCAGCACGTTCCGGGTGAGCTGCAGCGTCAGCCCCATGGCGTCGCGATTGTTGTCGTGCGCGACGTACTTGCCCCAGTAAATCAAGCTGGGCCACTGCTTGCCTGGATTCGCCAGATGCCAGCGATAAATGTCGACCATGCGATCGCGCCCGTCGACTTCGACGATCGGAGTGATCAGCGTAATCACGTTGTCGCGGATGTGGCGGATATACGCGCTCTCGTCGACGGCCAGCCGATACGCCAGCTCCATCAGCGCCGTGGGCGCCCCGGTTTCGGGCGAGTGAATGGTGCCCGTGATGTAATAGATGGGCGTCGATAGTGCCACCAGCCGGTCCGCTTCCGCGTCGTCCATCTTGATGCTCCGCGGATCGGCGAGCTTGGCCAGGCGCGCGCGATTCTCATCCAGATTCGCCAGCAGCTTTTCGTTGGCCACCGCGACGGCGATCATCTCCCGGCCTTCCTCGGTCTTGCCGATCGAGAACACCTTTACGCGCGGCGTAGCTTTCTCCAGCATGCGCATGTAGCGATACACTTCGTGCGAATACGGCAAGATCTTCGGCGCGCCAGCCACATCGCCCAGCACCACCTTGGGCGTCGGCACGGTCTTCGACGCCGGCAGATAGTCGGTCAGCGGCGAATTGAAAAATGTTTCGGTGGTGTACTCACGAATCTTCTTGGTGTATTCTTCGTCGACCGGCTGGGCCGCGTCGCGCATCGCCTTGAGCGTGACCGTGGCAGTGGGCTGAGCGAACACAGGAAGCGCGAGGAGCGCGGGGACAGCAAACCTGAAAATCTTCATTAGAAGCGAATATACCGCACGTCAGGAGGCCGGCCTGCCGGTCAGGCGCCGGGTTCGAACACGGCGCGAGATCTTATACTGAGACTCTTGCGGATCGCCTTAAAGATAAACTGACGTGCTGGTAGGAATCAAGCTTCTGCACACTGCGATTTGGATCTTCTTCGCCGGATGTATCCTGGCAATTCCGGTGGCCGGCGCGCGGCTCCAGTTTGGATGGGCTGCGGCGCTGACCGGCCTGGTGCTGATCGAGTGCGCGGTCCTGGCTGTCAACCGCGGTCGCTGCCCGCTAACCGATCTGGCTGCCCGATATACGGACGAACGTGCGGACAACTTCGACATCTACCTTCCGCTGTGGCTCGCCCGGTGGAACAAATCGATCTTCGGAACGCTCTTCGTAGTGGGAGGTTTGTTCGCGCTCCTACGATGGCTGCGTTCTTAACGCCCCGCTCCGATTTCGACTCGCAGCAGGCCAGTCGAAAAGTTGTAGTTCATAGCCGGCGCAGTCCAGCCCAGCCCGGCGTAATACTGCTGCTCGTAGCGCCACAACATTTCGAGCGTCGCTCCGGATGGCTTCTTCGAAAAAAACCGGTAGTACAGATGCCTTCGCCAACTGGGCGAACGCCCGCCCGCGAAGTTGAACTGGAACGGCGTGGGCCAACTCAGCCAGCTCCGCTCGAAAGTGAACGACAACTCGTCGCCTGGATCCGGCGCGAAGTCGATTTCAGGTCGGCCCGCAGGATCCGGCGGGCTCAAGCGCGGCCCGAATGGAAACGATTTTCCTCCCGAGGTTAAAACCAAACGATTCTGTGCATCGGTGCTCAGTTCGAGATCGTAACGCTGGTTGTCCATGCCCGCGAAGGTCATCGAGAGCGCGCCGATCCGAAAGCCGCCGCCATCGTATTGCAATGGACCCACAGGGAGCGGTGTCTCTCGAACTCGAAAGAATCGATCTAGCCACATTGACACCGGCCGGGCTGTCAGGAGCCAGGCCAATGCGAAGCACGCCGCGAGGATCGCGCCGCGAATCAGAAAAGTTCGCACGTAGTTTTAGATGGAACGGACCTAGCGCGCCAGCTCGGCCAGATCCGGCGCGTTGCGCTTGCCGGCGATGAACAAATCGCCCCAGATTTGCAGGTTGATCAGGCGCCACAGGCGATCCGTGGCGTCTTCCACGCCGCTGCGGTGCCGATCGATCAACGCTCCGACCTCTCTCAAGTCCAGCAGCGACCCGAGGAAACCGTTGCCATCGCGCAGCGCTGCAAACAGCGGCTCCGCGCGCGCTTCACGCAGCCACTGCTTCAGCGGCGTGGGAAACCCCATTTTTCTGCGATAGATAATCTCGCGGGGCAGCAGATCCTCCACCGCACGCTTGAGCACATATTTCTGTTCGGTGCCATGAATCTTCAGACGATCCGGAATTCCTGCCGCGAACTCGACAAAATAATGGTCCAGGAACGGCACGCGGCTTTCCAGCGAACACGCCATGCTCATTTGATCCTGCTTCATCAGCAGCTCGACCAGGTAGGTTTTTTGATCCGCGTATAACATCCGTGAAAGCGGGCCGGCGTTCGATCGGCTGTCCCAATAGTGTCGAAATGACGCGTAGGGATCATCAGACGCGCCCGGCCGCAGCCGAGCCAGCGCTTCCTTCGAAAACGCGCAGTAAAAATTGTCCAGGAATAGCGACTCGACGCCCGCTTCACGCCCCAAAAAAGTGTGCTGTAACTTGCGCCGCAGGTCGGCGCGCAAAAGGGACGTCGTACCCAGCGTGCCCGAAGTCCAACGACGTAGCGGCTCCGGCGCAAGCCCCCACGCCCGCGCCCCGCGCATATTCCACAACGTCCAGCGATAGCGTTCGTATCCGCCGAGCAATTCGTCGCTGCCCTCGCCGGTCAGCACCACTTTTACCTGTTCTGCGGCCAGCTTCGAGACATAGAACAGCGAAACGCTGGATGGCCAGCAAACTGGTTCGTCCTCGTGCCACACCATCTTCGGAAGCGCGGAGAAAAAATCCTCCATGCCGATTCGCACTTCGTAATGTTCCGTGCCGATCGTGCGCGCCACCTGTGCGGCGTAACCCAGCTCGCTGTACGCCTCTTCGGCGTAGCCCACGGAGAAGGTTTTCACGGGACCGTCGGCCATGCGTTTGACTAACGCCGCGATCGCGCTCGAATCCACACCGCCGCTCAGGAACATGCCCAGTGGCACGTCGCTCATGAGTCGCGTTCGAACCGCATCCTCCAGCCGACGTCGCGTTTCCGCGATCCATTCGGCGTCCGACCTTTGCGGAGGCGCCGACGGCTCCGGCACATCCCAATAGCGGCGAATTTCGAGCTCGGGTCGCGCGTCGCCGAGGCGCAAAGTCAAATGATGACCCGGCATCAGCTTGCGAACGCCGCGAAACAAAGTTCGTTCATTGCTGGTATAGCCGAACGCGAGATATTCGCCGAGCTCTTCCTCCGCCAGCGCAGCCGGAATTGCAGGATGCTCCAGCAGCGCCTTGATTTCCGAGCCAAACACGAACACGTCGCCGTTCCAGAAATAGTAGAACGGCTTGATACCCATACGGTCGCGCGCGCAAAACAGAGTTCGCTTAGGCGCGTCCCAGATCGCGAATGCAAACATGCCGCGATATCGCTCGACCGACGCCGCGCCCCATTCTTCCCAGCCGTGCACCAACATTTCCGTATCGCAGCGGCTCGCATAGCGATGTCCGGCGCGCTCCAGTTCCGGGCGAATCGAGGCGTGATTGAAAATCTCGCCGTTGTAGACCACCCACACCGTGCGATCTTCGTTGGGCATGGGCGCATGCCCGCCCGCGACATCGATAATGCTCAGGCGGCGATGGCCCAAGTGTGCCCAGTTGTCGTGGTAGAAACCTGAATCGTCGGGACCCCGGTGACGAATCGCGGTGGTCATCCGCTCCAGAATTGTGGGCGCGTTCGCGGCGTTTTCGGAGTGCGCGGTCGAGACAAATCCGGCGATTCCGCACATGCCTTCAGTCTAAGCCATCGTGGCGCGGACCTAACCGCTCGCGGCACTTGCGGGCATCCGCGGCGCAGCATTACAATCGGGTCTGCACGTGGAGACTCCCGCAGGGGCCTGATCGGAGCTTGTTCCCCACGGCCGCGCGCAGCCCGTCGACAACCAGGAGTCAATGAAGTGGTTCGCATTCCCCGAGTCCTCGTACCCGCCAGCGTGCTCGGACTCCTGCTTTCCGAAATCCTGTTGTTGTTCGGCTGCTACGCGGTTTGCGTCTTCGCCTTTACGGAACTGGACGGCCAGACTTTCATGCTGTATGAATCCGGCCTTACGCGTATCGCGATTCAGGTCGGCCTGCTCCTGCTGGGCTTCTTCTTTCGCGACCTCTATGCGGAGCTGCGCATTCGCAATCGGACCCAACTGCTGCAGCAGCTTATTTTGATCATAGGGATAGCATTTATCGGACAGGCCCTCATCAGCTATTTGAACCAGGATTGGCGGATGCCGGCGCACGTCCTCATTCCCGGGAGTGGGCTCGCGCTGCTGGTGATTTTCGGGTGGCGTTTGTTGTTCGCCGTCGGCCTGCAAAGAGCGGTAGGCGCGCGGCGCGTTTTGTTTCTGGGTGCATCTCCGACCGTGGCGCAAATCGCGACCTACATGGGCGAGCATCCTGAAGTCGGCTTCACGGCGATTGGGTATCTGGAAAAGGAAGGCGCGAAATCCTATCCGGATTTTCAGGTCGCGCGCTTGGGA
>DASYPO010000426.1:0-7218 GCA_036006545.1 Bryobacteraceae bacterium | reverse complement strand
CGAAATGATGAGCGGGAACTTAACTTTTTTCATCGTCGTTTACATAACGGCAAACGTTCAGTCGTTTGGAAACCGTTTGGAAACGCCGATCCTTTCAAGAACCCCAATAAAAATGGTCGGGGCGGCGAGATTTGAACTCGCGACCTCTTGCACCCCAAGCAAGCGCGCTAGCCAGGCTGCGCCACGGCCCGAAGAATGAATAACTTACACGGAATCAACAAGCGCTAGTCCGCTTGCCATGGTTCCTCGGCCCGACGCATTCATCGAGCGATTCACCAGGGAACGGCAGTACCTGAAGGGGGTCACTGTCAACCACTTTAGCATGCTACTGGTGTTGCTGCGACTTAACTTGGTGATTTGATCAGGAGAGCAGCAATTCGAGATCTTCCCGCTTCAGATCGCGGATCAGACTGCTATCGCCTCCCAAAATAGCGTCTGCTAAGTCGCGTTTCGTCTTTTGCAACTCCAGCACTTTTTCTTCCACGGTATCGCGCGCGATCAGACGATACGCGAATACAGGCCGCGTCTGTCCGATGCGGTGCGCGCGATCGATGGCCTGCGCCTCGACCGCCGGATTCCACCACGGGTCCAGCAGAAACACATACTCGGCCGCAGTGAGATTCAATCCCAAGCCACCAGCTTTAAGACTAATGAGGAATACCGAACACTGCGGGTCGTTCTGAAATGCGGCGACACGCTCCTGGCGATCGCGCGTGGCGCCGTCCAGATATTCGTACTTCACGCCTGCGGCATCGAGTCGGGCGCGGACAATCGCGAGAAGACTGGTGAACTGCGAGAACACAAGCGCCTGATGACCCTCTTCGCGAAGCTCGTCTAGTTGCTGCAGCAGAAGTTCCAATTTCGCGCTGGGATCGCCGACGCGCTTCGGATCCAACAGTCCTGGATGGCATGCGGCTTGACGCAGTCGCAGCAGCGCCTCGAGCAGATGCATTTTCGACTTGCCCAGTCCATCCTCGGTCACGCGCTTGAGCAGGGATGCGCGGTAGTGCTTGCGCAATTCCTCGTATTGCTTACGCTCGTTGGCTTCGAGCTCACAGAAAATGGTCTGCTCCGTTTTTTCCGGAAGCTCGCGCGCAACTTGTTGTTTGGTTCGCCGTAGAATGAAGGGTCGTAATGCTTGCGCCAGCAGCAAACGCGCGTCTTCACTTGGATTTCGCGCCAGCCCGCCCGCCAGCTTGAGAACCTTCGCCTCGCCCAGCATGCCGGGATTCAGGAATTCGAACAAGCTCCACAATTCGCCCAAATGATTCTCGACAGGCGTGCCGCTGAGCGCGAGGCGATGCTCGCCGTGCAAGAGGCGGACCGCTTTGGCGGACGCCGTTGAGGCGTTCTTGACGGCTTGCGCTTCGTCCAGCACGACGTAGTCGAACTTCACTCCGGCTAGTTGCGGAGCGTCTCGCAGCAGCGTTCCATAAGTGCTCAGGATCAGGTCGTGCTTGGAGATCTTTTTCACATCGCGCGTGAGTCCCGTGTGTTCGAGGACGCGCAAATGCGGCGTGAAGCGGGCGGCTTCCGCGCGCCAGTTGAACATGAGTGATTTCGGCGCGACCACCAGCGACGGACCTCGGCCTTCGGAGCGGCGCGCCTCAAGCACGGCCAATACCTGCGCGGTTTTTCCGACGCCCATGTCGTCGGCGAGACAGCCGCCGAAACCGAACTCGCGGAGGAATTCCATCCAGCCGACGCCTTCGCGCTGGTAATCACGCAGCGTACCGACGAACCCTTCCGGCTGCGGCGCCGCGCGCACACCTTGAAAGCGATGCAGGCCCTCGCGAACGCGGGCGAACATTTCGTCGACGTGAACTTCGGGTTGTGCCGCGAGCAATGCGTCGAGCAAACCCGCCTGGTTCCGCCGGAAACGAAGATGGCCTTCCTCCTTGGTTCCCAATCCGGCGAGCGGAGCGAATCGACTGAGCCATTCTTCGGGCAAGAGACCGAAGGAGCCATCGCCGAGAGGCACCATGTTGTCGCCCCGGCGCATGGCCTCGAGCAACACGGGAAGATTGATGGTGGTGTCGCCGTAATCGACTTCGGCGCGCAGCTCGAACCAGTCGATGCCCGAACTCACGTCGACGCGCGGCGGTCCGGCCTGGAGAAATGCCTTGCCTTCGGCTTCCACGTGCCAGCCGGAGCGAAGCAGCTCGCGCACGACGCGCGGCATCGGCTTCATCGCCAGACGCCAATGGGGCCGTCCGGTGTTCACGTGTCGGAGTCCGAGGGCCGTCAGAGTTTCGCGCGCGGCAGATTCCGATTGCTTGTCGCGCAGCACATACACGCGCTGGTCGCGGAGCCAGACGCCGGAGCCGGACGCGGTGTCTTCCAACCAGCCTTGGCCGTAATCGAGCAGAAGGTGCGCTTGAAAGGACTCTTCTCCGAGAGAGCTGCGCTGCTGCTTTATTCTGAGTCCCAAGCGCGGCTGCACGCGCCGCTCCTCGAAATGAAGAGCGTCGTCGAGAACCAGGGGCGGGACGACGGGGCTTTCCAGCAGGGCTTCCAAAACCTTGTCGCGCTCCGAATCCAAGAATGCGATTCGTTTCAGACCGCGCAGTCTTGTGACCCAAGGGAACCCGCCCGCGGTGTCGAATCGTGCGATCAGCCCGGGAGTAACCAGCAGTCCGCATTCAAGCAGTAGCAGGGGTTCGTGCACGTCCATGCGTTCATCGCCACGACGCAGCGAACCTTGGATGCTCCACTGTTCGCCTTCGCCCTGGCGCACGTCGAGATAGAATTTCCAGGGCTCGCCGGAATCCCAGAGCAGTGGTGGCGAATCCTTCGCGGAAAGGTCGGTACGAAGACGAAGGCGGCCGGTCGAGGCGATGGTCGGGATGATTTTCAGCGCGAGCGCGGCGGGCAGAGTTTTGCGCGTAGACGAACCATTTGCAGAATAGTAGGAGTAAGCTTCCATACCACCGAGCATCGCGCCGACAACTTCGGCGTCGACGGGATCGGGCAGGGAACCGGCCTGTGCGGGCGAGACTTTGAAGCCTTTCTGCGCGGACCATTCTCCGGTTTTTTTGCGGGTTCGCGAGAACAATTCGAGGACGATGGCGCCGGACGCGCGAGACGCCGGGGCGTCGATCACGTAGAGGATTTCGAATTCGCGCGGCCAGGTCGCGAGGGGCTGTTTGTGCTGGATCTCCCGCTGGATGGCGGTCAGATGTTCCTGCCACGCCGGAATTCGCGGGGGCTGCGGCGGAGGCAGGCGCGGACGGCGAGGCAACCGATCGCGGTCGCTTACGTCTCCAAAGCCTGTCGGATCGTCTGGCGAAAGATTGTCCTCGATGGTGAGGTATTTCGCGTTCATCGCTTCCGAGAGCGCGCCTCTTCGGTCGGCCTCGAGGATGGTCGCCCAGAGATGTTTGCATTTCCCGTACTCGCTGAAGTAGACGCAATCGCAGGAGACCAGCAATCGACCGTGGTCGAGCGTGACGCGAACGTCGTACTGGTTTCCGCCGGAGACGGAGGCGTGCACATGGCTCGGGCTTTCTTCGGTCACGCGGACGGCGTGACCTCGGAAGAGACCAAAGCCTCTGAATTGGACACCCTTGTCGAATTGAAATGCAACTCTGGAGGCGATCGGCATGGGTGGGAAACCTTCATTGTAGCGAGCCATGGAAAATCGGCCGTCAAAAAAGCCAGCGGGTGACAAGATCGCCTGCTCCACAAGCCTGCGAGCCACACGGCCGCCTCTTCAAAAAAGTGGATTGATATACTGCGGGACACCGTCATGCTTATTAAGAAGAAGATCTGTATGCTCGGCTACTACGGGGTCGGCAAGACGAGTTTAGTGTCGCAGTTCGTGAACAACATGTTCTCGGACAAATATCAGACTACGGTGGGGGTCAAGATCGATAAAAAAGTTGTGCAGGTGGAAGGCCAGGAAGTCACGCTGATGCTGTGGGACGTGGCGGGCGAGGAAGACAACACGCCCGTCAAAATCAGCCATGTCAAGGACGCCAGCGGATACCTGCTGGTGTTGGACGGCCGCCGTCGCAAGACGCTGGAGGCTGCGCTGAGCATTCAGCAGCGAGTGGAAACAGAAGTTGGAAAGGTCCCGTTTCTGCTGCTGGCCAACAAGAACGACGAGCGCGCCGATTGGGAGGTGAACGACGCGGATCTTGCGGAGCTTGCCAACCGCAAGTGGACGGTGATGGAGACCAGCGCGAAAACGGGCGAGCGGGTGGAGGAAGCGTTTCTCACACTGACCGCGGACATGTTGAAGTGCCGGGAAAAAGACGCCGAAGATGACGACTGACCGCGAAGGTCTGGAGAATCTGCCGGCGCTTCTGGATCTGGCGGCGTTCGAGAAAACGTCGAGCGGACTCTTCCGGCCTCTGGGAGCGCTGCCGGGGTGGCTGAAGCTGGACGATCCGGCGCAAGAGATCGACCTGGCGGATCGCTATCCGCTGCTGGAACTTTTCTTTTCCGAATGCGCGGAGGTTTTTGAAGCTGGAACTCCGCCGCGTATGGACTCGGATGTGTGGGAAGAGAAGGACGCGAATGGCTCCACAATTTATCTGCAAGCTTCCGCCATGAAACTGGGAAGGCGGAGCTTGATCGCAATCGAATTGCTACCGCGGGAGCGATACACCTACCAGCAGCTTTATCACGATTTCCAATTGGCGGAAGAGGAAGCGGCGCGGCTTAAGTTGGTCGCCGAGCGAGCGACGCGGGCGAAGAGCGATTTCCTGGCCAACATGAGTCATGAGATTCGCACACCGCTGAATTCGATCATCGGAATGGCGGATGTTCTCTCGTCCAGCCCGCTGACACCTGAACAACAAAAGTACGTGGAAGTGTTTCAGCGCAACGGAGTCGGCTTGCTGAATTTGATCAACGACATTCTCGATTTGTCGAAGGTCGAGTCGGGGAAAGTTGAACTGGAGTCGACGCCGTTCGATCTGAGCGAGGTGATTCTGCGCGCGCAGGAAGTGGTCGACGGGCGGGCGAGAGCGAAGGGACTGGAACTTCGACAGCACATTGCTCCCGGCGTTCCGATGTATCTGATCGGCGATCCGAATCGGCTGCGCCAGGTGATGATTAATCTGTTGGGAAACTCGATCAAGTTCACCGACAAGGGTCATCTGGAAGTTCGCGTGGTGCAGGATCCGGAAGATGAGCGGCCGGGCAGTCTGCGGTTCGGGGTGTCGGACACAGGGATCGGGATTCCCGAAGATAAACTGGCGGCGGTGTTCGAAAGTTTCACGCAGGCGGATAGCTCGACCACGCGAAAGTATGGTGGGACGGGCTTAGGGCTGACGATTTCGAGGCAGTTAGTGGAATTGATGGGCGGACGGATTTGGGTCGAGAGCGAGGTCGGCAAGGGCAGCACTTTTTTCTTTACCGCGAAACTAGGCGTGCAGGCGGATCAGTCGGCGCGAACGATTCGCGAGGGGGCGCAGGTTTCGACGGGATCAATCGATCGACTGGCGGATGGGCTGCGGATTCTGGTGGCGGACGATGCCGAGGACAATCGTTTCCTGATCCTGTCGTATTTGAACCAGGCGAAATGCTCGATTGAGATTGCGGTCAACGGGCAGGAAGCCGCTGAGAAATTTCGCACTGGCGGTTTCGACGTGGTGCTGATGGACGTCGAGATGCCGGTGCTGGACGGCTATGGGGCGGTGCGGGAAATTCGTCGTTACGAAAAGGAAAAGGGGATACCGGCGACTCCGGTGGTGGCTCTCACGGCGCATGCATTCGCGGATATGGCGGATAAGAGCAGGGAAGCCGGATTTACGGCGCACCTGACCAAACCGATTCGGAAAGCGACATTGCTTCAGGCATTGGGAGGTTACTCGGGGAAATCGGGAGCGGCGGGTGAAGCTGTTCCGGCGCGTCCCGTTGAGACGCCTCCGCCCGCCCCCTCGCAGGCGCAGGGATCAACCGATGAGTTCCTGGTCCGCGTCGAGCAAGGCATGGAAGACGTTGTGCCGGGGTATCTTGAGAAACGTCGCAAGGATGTCGAGACCTATCGGCAGGCTCTCGGGAGTAGCGATTTTGATACGCTGCGCATGCTCGGCCACAAGATGAAGGGAACTGGAACAGGGTACGGATTGCCGGTTCTGACGGAGATCGGCGACGCGATCGAGCGCGCGGCGCTGAAGAAAGACACGGCCGGTGCGACGGCGGCGGTGGATCGGCTGGCAGGGTACGTCGAAAAGGTAAAGTTACAGTATGCTCAGTGAACGCCTCTGTAATCGAAGGATCGTAATTTGAAACTGCGCTTTTGGGGAACTCGCGGTTCGATCGCCACGCCGGGGCCGGGCACTAACAAGTTCGGCGGAAATACTTCGTGCGTCGAAGTGGAGACGGCCGCGGGGCAGCGATTCATTTTCGATTGCGGTACCGGAGCGCGCCTCTTGGGGATGCACATGATGGCACATGCTCCCAAGCCGATTCAGGCGACGATCCTGATCAGTCATTCGCACTGGGACCACATCCAGGGGTTCCCGTTCTTCGCGCCGGTATTTGTTCCGGGCGGGCACATCACCGTGTGCGGGCCGAGCGGCACCTACAATTCGCTGCCGAGCACACTTTCGGGGCAGATGGAGTACACCTATTTCCCGGTGAAGCTCGGCGATCTCGGGGCGCAGATTGAGTACAAGGAGTTGCCCGAAGGTGAGAACGACCTGGGAGGCGTGCGGATCGTCACGCAACTGCTGAATCATCCAGCGATCACGCTGGGCTATCGGATTGAGGCGGACGGTGTTTCGATCATGTACGTCTGCGACCACGAGCCTTACTGGGAAAGCTTGTGGCGGTCGGACGCCGAGGCGGGAAAGTTAAGTTCGATACTCCACGCGGGGGATCGGCGGCACGCCGAGTTCATGATGAATGCCGACGTCGTGATTCACGACGCACAGTACACGCCCGAGGAATATCCATCTAAGAAAAACTGGGGGCATTCGACGCATCGTTACGTCACGCAAATCGCCGCGGCGGCGAATGTGAAGCGGTTGTTCCTCACGCATCACGATCCGACGCACGACGACGCGTTTCTGGGCCGGATGGAGGACGAGGCGCGCGCGATCGCGAAGGCCGCCGGATCTGCGATTCAAGTTTCTTGCGCCTACGAGGGTTTCGAAGCGGTGTACGAAGGCGACGGATCCGGGCAATCGCAGGCCGAGAAATTCAGCGCGACAGGAACGTTTAGCGCCCGGCCGCGACTCATCCTGATCGTGGACGACGACGAGG
>DASYPO010000425.1:0-12816 GCA_036006545.1 Bryobacteraceae bacterium | reverse complement strand
CCCACTTCCTTTGCGGTACGATCAGCCAATGTCAGTTTCCAGATTGTTAGCCGCAACCGTAACGTTGGGATCCTTAGTAGTATTTTCTGGCTGCGCGCGCGCCAAGGTCACTACCGAAATCAAGCCCGACGGTTCCTGGGTGCGCACCGTCGCGCTCACCGGCCAGGAAAAGAAAGAGGGCATGCAAATGACCCCCAGCCTGGACGAGATCTTCAAATTCCCCACGGGCGCCGAGTGGAAATCCAAGCAATCAAAAAAAGCGGAAGACCTGACCAATACGCTAGAGCGGACCATGGCCGCGGGCGCGTCGCTCAAAGGCGACGTCACGATCCTCGCTGGCGAAGCCAAGACCGTACAATTCTCCAACGAAGCGACGGTCACTCGGCAGGGCCCGCGCCGCTTTGAGTACAAGGAAACACTGCGCTGGTCGGGCGACAAACCCAAGGACTTCGCAATGAGCAAGCCGGAAGACATGGCCGAGATCAAGGCCGCGCTACCCGCGCCGCTTAACACCGATGCCAATGCGAAAGCGCTGATGGAGCGATCCGCCAGTCTGCTCATTCCGGTAATGTTCGGACCCGGGGACCCGCTGCTGTCGCTGGGACTGATGCATCCCGACCTGGCGGAACGCCGCGCGACGCAACGCATCGGCGCCGTGATGATGAAGGTGATGGAAGAGCAATTCGGCGACAAGCTCAAGCCCGCGCAACGCCAGCAAGTGGTCCTCAAACTGATCGAGACCGGCTTCAGCTCGGCAAAGCCTTCGCAGCCCGATCCCTCCGCCGGCCCGCCCAGCAAGAGCAGCGGCTTGGTTCCGCTCATGTTCATCCTGAAGTTTCCGGGCAAGGTGGTGTCGACCAACGGGCAGATCGACGAGCTGACTGGCGAGGTCTACTGGGCGCTATTCCCCGAGGCGGCCGTCCTTAAGGAAGTGATCCTCACAGCGATCTGCGAGGTGGGAGGCAACTGACTTGGTTTTTCGGGCCGTCTTGATTCTGGTCGTGGTTTTGGTCGCGGCGGCGATGATCGTGCCGTTGGTGAACTACTCTCGACACGATTACGAATCACTCGAACTCGGCGAAGAAGCCCGAAAGTCCGCCCCGGGCAAGTTCGTCCAGGTATCATACGGCAACGTCCATTACGATTTGAAGGGTCCGGAGTCCGGCCGCCAAGTCGTGCTCGTCCACGGATTCTCGGTGCCGTTTTACCTGTGGGATCCAACCTTTGAAGCGCTGGCGGCCGCTGGCTTCCGGGTGCTGCGTTACGATCTCTTCGGGCGCGGTTACTCGGATCGACCGCCGCTGCGCTACGACGGCGACCTCTTTGATCGGCAACTGGTGGAGCTGCTGGAGGCACTTCACATAAAAGGTAAGGTCGACCTAGTGGGCGCATCCATGGGAGGACCGATTGTGGTGGGCTTCGCCTGCCGTCACGAGGAACGGGTTCGAACTGTATCCTTATTCGATCCTGGATTCTCGCGCGGATCACAGCTGCCTTCGAAGCTGCGCACGCCGATCCTGGGCGAGTACTTCATGGCGGTCGAGATCGCGCCCAGCTTACCCGCAAGCCAACGGGACGATTTCCTGCACCCCGAGAAGTTTCCCGATTGGCCCGAGCGTTATCGTCCGCAGATGCAGTACAAGGGGTTCCGAATGGCGTTGCTTTCGACCTTGCGGCACTCCCTTACGGCTGATTGGTCGCGGGAATATACCTGCCTGGGCGGTCGTCCCACTCCCGTCTTCCTGGTTTGGGGAAAGCACGATCGCGACGTGCCATTCGAGGTTAGTAAGGATGTCCTGGCGGCCATTCCGCGGGCTGAGTTTCTGCCGGTTGAGGACGCGGGACACGTGCCTTTTCTTGAACATCCGGAGATTGTCGAACCGGCGCTCGAGAAGTTCCTGACGGGGAATTAGTCCCCCTAGCGCGGGCGATCTAGTCCCCAGCCGAGCCTGAGCACGGCGGCGTTTTTACATCCCTCCCTTCCCGACCTGTTGTAACCTGACAAGAAGCTGGTGCGCCTTACCTGTTGGACAGTATGGACTTTGACGATCGCCGCACAACGGCGCGGCGGTGGCCATGCTGGTTGAGTTCGAGCTGATTGAACGGGCTCGAAGCGGCGACGATGGTGCTTTTAACCAAGTCGTCCAGGCGTACCGAAAGCGGATCCTGGGAACTATCGCGAGGCTGATCGGCAGGCCGGAAGACGTGGAGGATGTCGGGCAGGAGGTGTTCTTACGCCTCTATTATTCGCTCGACCAGTTGCGGACGGCGGAAGTTTTTGAGCCTTGGCTGTACCGGCTTACGGTTAATGCCGCGTATGACTATTTGAGGCGGCAGCGGCGTCGGCAGGAAAACCGGATGTCGGATTTGAGCGAGCAGGCAGTCATGCTCGCGGATGCGGCTGAGGGCAGTAAGAGGTCGGCTGAAGAGGATCGGCGAACCAAGGTTCGTGAGCTGGTTCAGTCGCTGCTCGAGAAGGTTTCCGAGGAAGACCGGATTTTGTTGACTTTGAAGGAAGTGGAAGGGCTTTCGCTGAAGGAGCTCGAGAAGATTTATCAGGTGAATGAGAACGCCCTGAAGGTCCGCTTGTTTCGGGCCCGTCAGCGCGTGTTAAAGGCCTACGAAAGCCAGAGCGAGAGTAGCTAATTGGCTCGGCCGATGCGGCCGATGGATGAGGGTTGTTCAAGTGTCGCGGCGGGATGCCCACAGGGCGAAGTGAGGTGTAGAATGGATCGCATGCAGGATGGCGGAAACGACAAGCTCGGCGGCTTGTTTGCCCAGTACCGGGAGTCTGTCCCGGACCCGGACGCAAGTGCGCAGTTCATGCCGAATTTGTGGCGTCGCATCGAAGAGCGCCGGGTTGCCACCACCTCTGTGTTCCGGCGGTTGTCGCAGGTGTTCGTGGTCGCGACTGCGGCACTAACCATATTTATGGCGGCGGTGTTGATCCCGCGGCTGCAGCGCGAGCAGGTCTTTAGCGCCAGCTACGTCGAGGTGCTGGCGGCGGACGATCATGGGGATTATACGGATCTTCTGAAATGAAACTGACCAAGACCACCATTGCGTTGTACATCGGGCTGGTCTTTGCCAGCGGCATCGTGCTGGGCGTGTTCGGCGACCGGCTGTACACCGCATCCACTGTCAATGCCAAGCAGGGCCCTAAGAACCCGGAAGAATTTCGTAAGAAAATGGTCGCTGAATGGCAGACCCGCCTCTCGCTGAGCGAAGATCAGGTCGTCAAGCTCAACATCATCCTGGACGATACGCGCTCGCAGTTCCACGAAGCGCGCCAGAAGATGGATCCGGAGATGCAGGCGATTCGCCGCGCACAACAGAATCGCATTCGCGCCATGCTCAAACCCGAGCAGCGCGAAGAATACGAAAAAATGTTGGTCGAGCGCGAGAAGCGTGACAAAGAGAATCGCGGAAGGCGCGGGCCCGGACCGGGATTCTAGTCACTCAACTTCGCAAAAACCATCAAGCGTCACCGCCCTTGCATCTGTAATCTGGGGCTGTGAAGAAAATCGACCTCTACCAACTCCATAAATCCGAATACGCCGCGCCGAAGAAACCGGTGCTGCTCGAATGCCTGCCGGCGCAATATCTCGCCGTCAAAGGCTCGGGCGAACCGGGCGGCGAGGCGTTTCAGGCCGCGATCCGCACGCTGTACAAGACCGCGTTCACGATCAAAATGGCCAGCAAGTTCGCAGGCCGCGATTACGCCGTGTGCAAGCTGGAAGGAATCTGGCGAGCCAAGAATGATTGGACGCTCATAATTCGCACGCCCGATTTCATCACCAAGACAGATGTACCGCTGATCCGCCTCGACGAAGGCCGCGCGATTCAGTTGCTGCACGTCGGACCGTACGACCGGATCACCGAGTCGGTCGCGCGCATGCAGGAGTTCGCAGCAAGCGAGAAGCTGCGATTCAAGGGCGCGCATCACGAGATCTACCTATCCGATCCGCGCCGCGTCGAACCCGCGCGATTGCGCACAATCCTGCGGCAACCGGTGAAGTGAAGTTATGCGGCCCTCGACTGTCGAATCCTATTACGAGCGGATCCTGCGCACGCTGGTACACATTCAGGAGCATCTTGACGAATCGCTGGACTGGACGGAACTCGCACGAGTGGCCTGTTTCTCGCCGTATCATTTCCATCGCATCTTTCGCGGCGTGGTGGGTGAGACGGTGGCGGACCACGTTCGTCGATTGCGTTTGGAACGCGCCGCGCAGCGACTGAAATCGGGCGAGCGGCCGGTGACGGACATCGCCTTCGAAGCCGGCTACGAAGCGCACGAAGCATTCACGCGAGCTTTTCGGGCGCGCTTCGGCGCGTCGCCATCGGGATTCCGCGAAAGTCGGCCCGACCCAGCGCCGCTCGAGCCCATCGCGGTCAAGGTCGAAAAACTGCCGGCGATGCGCGTCGCGTTCGTACGCCACGTCGGACCGTTCAAGGATGTGGGCGCGGCGTGGGGCAGCGTGATGGGATGGGCGGGCATGCGCGGCTTGTTTGGTCCGCACACGCGAGCCATCGGTGTGATTCACGACGATCCCGATATCACCGCGCCCGAGCAGCTTCGCTACGATGCGTCGGTCACGGTGCTGGGCGATGTGCGAGCCGAAGGAACGATCGGCATCCAGGAAATCGCGGCTGGAGATTACGCGATCGCGCGGCATCGCGGACCGTACGATCGAATTTCAGAAACCTACGCGCGGATGTGCGGTGAATGGTTACCGTCGAGCGGTCGCGAACTCGCTACGGCGCCAGCGCTCGAGTTTTATCTCAACGCTCCGCAGACAACACGACCCGAGGATTTGCTAACGGACGCGTGTTTGCCTTTGGAGGGGTGAAAAATCTCTACGCCACTGTCTGCGGCTTCTTCGCTGCGGCCTTGGCGGCTGCATCGTCCTTCACCTTCTGATACTTCTTGGTGAAGCGGCCAACGCGACCTTCGGTATCGATCAGCTTCTGCTTACCGGTATAGAAAGGGTGACAATTGGAGCAGATTTCCACACGGATATCGCCCTTGTGCGCCGAGCGGGTGCGGAACTTGTGGCCGCAGGCGCAAGTGACATTGATTTCCTCGTAGGCGGGATGGATTCCGGGTTTCATAAGGGAAATTCCATAATAACACGGGTCGTAAAACGCAAACCCCGCACGATCCGGACTGACCGTGCGGGGCTTGATTTAGGACTCGACAATCTCGCTCACGTGAAAGGGGCCGGTCCACAGGAACAGCGGCCTCGTCACTGGACGAAACCTGAGCAATAGGAGCAGTCGACAGTTAAGAGTCGGCCACCTCCCGCGTGGTTTGAGTGCCGTCTTTACTACCAGATTTCATTAGACTGGACCACCTCCTTTCTCAGTGATGAGACCATCATACGGCGGAGGAGGAATCCTGTCAAACAAAATTCGTTACTGCTGTTCGAGCTCCTGAGCGAGCGTGAAATTCACGTCGATGGTAGTGATTACTTCCACCGGCGCGCCGTTCAGCAGCGTGGGCTTGTAGACCCACTGTTTGACGGCCTCCGTCGCCGATTGAACCATCAGCGGATGGCCACTGACGAGTTGCAGTTCCTTTATCGTTCCGTCCGTTGCGATGGTGGCGTTGAATCGTACGGTCCCTGAAATGCGAGCCTGCTTCGCCATCGGCGGGTACACAGGCATCACCTTGTTCACCAGGTTGGTGGCCTGCACCTGCCCGCCTACGCGCACGCGTTGTACACCGTCCGGCGAAGGCGCGGGAGGCGGCGGGGGCGGCATGCTCTCGACTCCACCGACCACGCCACCGACGGGCCCGCTACCCACTACTCCGCCGACCACTCCGGCGCGAACCGCGGTCGGAATTTGCGGCCCGAGCGATAGCCGCAGCGTGACGGAGTCGCCGGAATTTCGCGACTCGCGAGAAAAGCCGACGACGATGTGTTCGTCAATCGAGCGAGCCGCGGCGCTGATTCGCCCCATAGTATCGGAGGTCAACAGATCGCCCGGACTGAGCCCGATGCGCTGCTTGAGTTGCCGCTCAAGGTCGGGCGTCATGCCCGAGAATTGGATGTCGCGGATCGTTCCGGCGCTGAAGCCAGAGCGAGCCGGAGTCGGGGTTCCGGGCGTTGGTAATTTCACTTCCGGCGGCGCTTGGTTGAAATGGATGCTGATCTGCACCGATGGCGGCGCGCTCGTGTCCGTCGCATAATGCCACCCCAGCACGCTCTCCAGCGCCGACCTCCGTAGTTCATTCGGACCGCTCAGCACGCGCGCGTCGACCACTTCACCTTTCTGATTGAGCGTCGCGTCGATCACCACCGTGCCCGTGACATTCGCGCCGCGGGGATAAGTGATGCCGTTGCGATGCATCAACGTACCGCCCGCCTCGACGACGATTCCCGCGGAGTCCAGCGCGCCCGCGAGAACGCTCGAACGAGTTTCGGATTGCGTCTGCGCCTGCATCGGGAAGATCCAAATCGCGACGGCTACGGCGGCAACGGCCGCGGTGCTGACCGCGGTGACACTGGCAACGATTCGAGGTATGGACATGGAGGTCTCCTTGAGCACTGCGGCCACTCGCACGGCGAGTTGGCGTTTTTTCAGAAACAACGGCGCCGGCGCGACGTCCGGCTGAAGGCTGCGCGCGGCGACTGCCACCAGCGCATCCAGATAACTGCGGCGCTTGCGCGTCAGTCGCACCGCTTCGAGGTCGACCACCTGCTCGCGCGCCAGTTGCACCTGGCCGAGCACATACCAGATGGCCGGATGGAACCAGAGCGCGCAGCGGATCAGCTCGCCGGCGATTACGTACAGCCAGTCGTGGCGCAGCACGTGAATCAACTCATGCGATGCGATCGCCTCGCGCACTTCGGCGTCGAATTCGAGGAAGTGGGTCGGCAGAAGAATGGTCGGCTTGATCCAGCCGAACGTCACCGGTCCCGCGATCCGGTCCGAGACGTACCAGCGGACGTTCGCACCTTCGAACGGAATCGGCGAGTCGACGCGGCGTGCATCGCGACGGTAGTGCCGTAGCCTTATCAATCCAGCCGCGATCCATGCGAATCGCAACGTCGCGCCGGCAGCGAGAATCCATAGCAGATATTCAGGTCGCCATTCGAAGGGGGAGGGCGCAACCGGAATCGCCGGGCGGGCAGTTGTGGCGGTCGCAAAGAAGGAAGCTTTCGTTGGGATGGGGGGCGACGGAGGAGCTACGCGTCGAGGCTCGACGAATGGCAGGAGAACCGCGGCCAGCAACACCGCCTGCCAGAACCACAGTCGTGCGCGGGGATGCCGCAGCGCCAGCATGCCCACCGCACCCACTCCCACCAGGATCAACACCTGGACGAACCAGGCCAGCAGATTATCGAACGGGAGAATTTCGAGGAGTGTGGTCATACAGGATCCTTTTTGGTGCCGGCTTGTATGGCCCGGCGGATCTCGTCCAGATCTTTTCCGGTAAGCTGCTTGTCCTCGACCAGGTGGACCAGCAGCGGTTCGGCCGAGCCGTTGAACACGCGATTCACAAAATCGCGCACCATGGACCGGACCACTTGCTTCTGCGGCTTGCTCGGCCGGTAGACATAGGCCCGATCTTCCTGGCGTTTCTTGAGGTAGCCCTTGGTCTCCAGGATGTTCATCATGGTCATCACGGTGGTGTAGGCGATGCGCCGCCGCTCGAGCAGCGTCTCATACACCTGCCGCACCGTGGCCGTTTCCAGCGACCAGATCACCTTCATGATTTCGAGTTCCTGTTCGGTGAGGGTGGCCTTGACGCTTCGCATACTAAGAAATTAGTACGAATGGGGCGTTGTGTCAAGGGGAAAGAAGTGGTGAGTGGCCAGTGGTTAGTGACCAGTAAGGTCACGGACGCATGTACAGTGGAGCGTTGACCAAATTCTCCCCCACGCGTGCGGCTCAGATGGCGATTCCGATCGCAGTGCTCGCGCTCGCCGCTACTGAAACGGCCCGCCGGTCGTTGACCGTAGATCCCGCGAGTCCGAAGTACTGGGCGAAGCGTGCCGCCGAGGCGGAAGATCGTAACGAAAGCCCAGTCGCCGCACTAACCCGTGCCGTCGAGCTCGCCCCGCGTGAGGCGATCTACGCATCGCGACTCGGACTCGCGCACGAAGCCGAGGGCGAGCTGGTGCTGGCCGAATTTGCGCTCCGCCGCGGCGCCGAGCTGAGTCGCAAGTACGAGCCGCAGTGGAACCTCTTGAACTTCTTTTTCCGACGCGCGCGCTGGGAGGAATTCTGGGCGCAGGCCGCGACGGCCCTCGCGATTTCCTATGGCGATCGCGCCGCGCTGTTCGATTTGTGCTCGCGCGCGGACGGAGGCGGTGCGGAGCGCTTGGAGCGAATACTTCCGGAGGCGCACGAGGTGCGTTTTCGTTACACAGCGATCCTCATGGGCCGCAGCGAGTACGCGCGTGCGGGAGTATACGTCGAGGATCTCGCCGGCTCGACGTCGGGCGAGGATGTCGTCGTGCTCAACGCATGGTGCGAAGCGCTTCTGGAGAATTTCGAGGTGGGGGCCGCGGAGCGAGCGTGGAAAACATTGCGGTCGCGCGGCTTGCTCACAGAAGACGCGCCGCCCTGGCAGACGCCGGACGTGAAGGGCGCAACCGTTCACGGAATGCCCGACGGCCTGTGGCAGATTCTGCTGACTGGCGAACAACCGGAACAATGCACCTTGCTCACGCGTGTTGTCGGATCACATGGCCGGTCGCGCCTGGAATGGACCATAGAAGCGAAGCTATCGGCCTCGTCCGGTTTGACATGGCTGGTTGAGAGCTACGAGCGATCGCCACGGGTGCTCGCGCGGAGCGGTGAGTTGCGGCGCGGCACCGGCTCACTCGATTTCGACGCAGCCGGCGGCCCGCTTCGCATCACACTGCAATTCAAGAGGCCGCTTGGATCGGTGCGCGCCGAAGGACGCGTGACCATCAAGGATCTACGCGTGACGGAGCCGCACCCGTGAGCATCGTCCTATTCGTCATCCTTGCTTCCGGACTGGCGACGCAATGGATCTCGGCACGCGGGGCCTGGGGCTCGGAACAAGTCGCGATCTTCGCGCTGGCGATCGTGTGCCTCATCCGTTACGCGTGGGTTCGCCGTGAACCCCCCACCGGCTGGAGCCGGATGCCGCTGACCGGCGCCGTCGCGATCGGATGTCTGCAACTGATCACCAACACAACCGTCGACCGCTGGGCGACCTCGGAACACATCCTCATGTGGCTCACCTGGCTCGCGGCGCACGGGATCGCGCTCCACGTTTGTTCCGACGACGCGGTGCGTCTGCGCTTCTTCCGTTGGGCGGGCGGTCTCGGAATCGCGCTCGCGATCCTCGCGATCTTGCACCGGACCACATCGGCGGGAAAAGTTTTCTGGTGGTTCGAAACCGGCCGCAGCTTCGTGATGGGCGTGTTCCCGTACGAGAATCAGTACGCGGCGTTCGTGCTGGTAATCCTGCCCGTAGTATTGATCGAAGGCTTGACCGGTCCGCGCAATCGCATCGCGTGGATGCTCGGCGCGGCGATCCTGGTCGGCTCTGTGATTTCCTCCGCCGCGGTGGCGGGCGCGTTGTTGGTGCTGCTCGAACCGGTTGCGGTGGTGGCCTGGATAACACGTCGTTCTCGCGGAGCGATTGCGCGGAACGCAGTGCAAACGCTGCTCGCGGTGCTGGCGATCGCCGTCGCCATCGGATTCATCGGCGGTTGGAAAGATATGGTCAACGATCTGGAGCGAAGGAATCCCCTGGCGCTGCGTCAGAATCTCTCCGCGTCGACCATCGCGATGGCGCGCGACCGCTGGTCGACTGGATGGGGACTCGGTACTTGGACCGAGGTCTATCCGGCGTACGCGCGTTTTGACGACGGTGTGTTCGACAACGCCGCGCACAACGATTGGGCGCAGTGGGCGGCCGAGGGCGGCGTCGCGATGCTGGTGATGCTTGTGCTGTTTCTTTTTCTGCTGGTGCGCGCGGCCGGGCGCACGCCGCTCGCGATCGGACTAGTGCTGGCGCTGATGCATGACCTGATCGAGTTTCATTTCCAGGAACGGCCCGCGTTCGGATGCTTCTTTTTCGCGTTCGCAGGAGCGGTGCTGGCCGCAGCAAACTCGCCTGTGGAAAACATCGCAGGCGGCAAGACCGCCCGCGCCACAGTTCAGGCTTGATCTGCGCCCCGCGAAACCGCATACTAAGGAGGTTCCCTCCCCCGGGGTCATTTTCTAGGAGGTGCGTGTGCGTTCGACACGTGTAATCGCACTCATTGGATCGATCCTGCTGGCGGGGATCGCGCAAGGCGCAAACGGAATCGGCATGGTCACCGGATCTGCCGCGTTCTACGTCAACGGCGCTGCCGTCAGCGGCAACGCCACCGTATTCGAGGGCGCGATCGTCAAGACTGCGGCCACGCCATCGCGCGTGAAACTCGAAAACGGCACTACGCTGCAGTTGAGTCCCAATTCGCAAGCCAAGATTTTCGCAAACCGCATGGTACTCGAAAGCGGCTGGGGCGATTTTCGCGGCGCGGGCGGATCGCGCGTAGAAGCTCGTGGGCTGAGCGTCGCGGCGGCGGAAGCGGGATCCACCGGACGAATCGCAGTGCATGGCAAGAATCTGGTGCAGGTGGCAGCCGCCACTGGAATACTGCGCGTGTACAATCCGGCGGGGATTGTGGTCGCCAACGTGCGCGCTGGCCGCGCGCTCGATTTTGATCCACAGGTCGGCAGCTCCGAATCGAACGTCACCGGCTGTTTGCTTAAGAAGGAAGGCAAGTGGGTGATCTTCGACGAAGTCAGCCAGATGCTGTATGAACTGACCGGCTCGGGCTTCGAGCGCGAGTGGGGCAACCGCATTCAGGTCACCGGCACCGCGCGCGCTGCCACCGGCGCCGCGGCGGGTTCGACGCAGGTTATCCAGGTGAAGGAATCGAAGCTGGTGGGAACGGGCGGTTGTCTCACGGTCGCGTCCCAAACCAATTCGCAGCTTCCCGGCCAGGAACCGCCGACGCAACCGCGCGTGGCCGGTCCGGCATCGACCACTCCCAAGACCAGCGGCGGCGGCATGTCGGCCGGCGCCAAGATCGCCATCGCGGCGGTGATTATCGGCGGCGGCGCGGGTGCGGCGATCGCGCTCAGCGGTAAGGGCAACCGCAGCTAGGCCTCGCACCGCGCCCTCTGGTCGCGGCTCTGTACTTGGCTGTCAATCCGAAGTGCCGAATCTGATCCGCGACCACAGGGCGCGGTATCTTCAGCAGCAACTTATTTCCTCACGCTTCCTAGGAAGTGGTCGAAGAGGCATGCATGAGCAGTGGATCCATGCCTCCAGGCCCCGCCGCGAAGCCATGCCGCCTCACGCGGTTGGAGCCAAATCCTCGGGAACGCGGGTTCGTGCTGATCACGATGGCGATCGCCGCGGTGGCAATCATTCTGGTGCTCGGGTTGGCGGTTGACATCGGAAGGATGTTCATTACCAAGAACGAGACGCAAGCGTTCTGTGATGCCGCGGCGCTCGCCGCTACGCTCAAGCTGGACGGAACCACCGCCGGCATCACCAAAGCTCAAGCTGCCGTCGCCGCATCGACCAACGCGTGGAATTTCGGCACGACGACCATCGCTACTCCCGCGATCACTTTCGCGACCAGCGTCGACGGTCCCTGGGTTTCCAGTCCGAGCCCAGCAACCGGGTACATTTTTACTCGTGTACTCGCGACCGTTCCTCAACAATTGTATTTCATGCCGATAATTGTCCCGCAATTTACGCAAAACGTGGCTTCAGCCGCAACTGCGGGGCAGATTGCGATCACCTCGTTCCCTCGGGGCCTGGCGCCCTACACGGCGGTCAGCACCAATACGGTCGGGCCGAACTTTGGGCTTACTGTCGGAGACTCCTACGACATCCAATGGCCGCAGTACAACAGCACGCGCGCGGGTTGCGGAGCCGGCAGTCCGGACAAATGCTTTGTTTCGGCGGCCTGCACTGGAGATTCCACTGCTTCGAAAGTGGCGGTGGTGACAAACTGGGGAGCCAACACCAGTGGCTACTGGGGCGGCAATTCCAACAGTATTATTGAGCAGGAAATTCTGGATGTCATTCAATTGCAAGCGTTGGGAATCGGTACTAATATTGCACCCGTTCTCAGCAACGGGACCAAGGCCAGTGAGGCCGGTTATCTGGATCAACGCGCGAGTCAGGATATCAACACTTCTGATAACACGGTCGGCGGTTATATGGCCGCCCCTCACAATGGTCGGCGTCTGCTGGCCATGCCAATTGTCGATCCCGTGGATCCCACTCAAACTACTGTAATCGGATACGGGCTGTTTCTTCTAATGGCAAATGGTCCAGGGGGCACCAATTATTACGCCCGCACTACCAATGGTAACGATCCTTTTTGTGCCCTTTACGCCGGCTCATATAACGTTGGGAGTAACAGTCCGGGAACCGGGGGGACCACGGGTGCATCCCGGGTAAAACTCGTCCAGTGAAACACTGGATTCAGCGGGCTTTGAAACTTCCAGGCAACCGCCGCGGGAACGCGATCCTCGAATTCGCCCTCGGCGCCGGCATCCTGGTCGCCGCATTTACCGGGACCTTTCAATTCGGCTACACCTTTCTGCAGTACAACAATCTTGAGAATGCCGTCGTCCGAGGTGCGCGGTACGCTTCGCTGACGCCCTACGATTCGGCGACCAGTACCGCGTCGGCCGCGTTCCAGACGGCGGTGAAGAACATGGTGATTTATGGGAGCCCGGCCGCGGGCACCTCCTCAGTTCTGCCTGGTTTGACGACCTCCAACGTCAACTTAACGGTGACCTTCACAGACG
>DASYPO010000424.1:0-5132 GCA_036006545.1 Bryobacteraceae bacterium | reverse complement strand
CTGTAGCGCGGCCCACGTCGAGTAAACAATAAAGGCGCCGAATCCGAGGAACACCAGCAGCGGCTCGATCCACCAATTGTCTTTGCGCCGCGTACTTCCAAATCCACCCTTATGCAGGGGAACGTCAATCGAGGACATCAGAGAGAGAGCTCCTGAGCGAGACGTAACAAACTGTTCAGGATAACGCATTCTAGAAATATGAACAGCATTTCGAAAGCGAATCGTCTCCGCGAATTACACCAGGGCCCCGGTGTTTTGGTTCTCCCGAACGCGTGGGACGCGGCCAGCGCGCGCATTTTCGAGGTCTCGGGATTCGAGGCGATTGGAACCACCAGCGCCGGCGTCGCGTACTCGTTAGGCTACGCGGATGGTGAAAATGTTCCGCGCAAGGCGATGCTCGAAGCAACCGCGCGCATTGCTCGGCGCGTCAGCGTGCCGGTCACCGCCGATATCGAAGCTGGATTCGGCGAATCGCTCGACGATCTCGCCGCCACGATTCGGGGTGTGATTGAAGCCGGCGCGGTCGGCGTAAATCTCGAAGATACAGCGAGCGGTGGGACCAAGCTCGCGGATCTGCAAGCCGCTCTCGATCGAATCCGCGTGGTTCGCGAAACTGCCGCGAAGATGGGCGTACCGCTGGTGTTGAACGCGCGGACCGAAGTGTACTTGCTGGGGTTGAACGATTTCCGGCTGGCAGTAGATCGACTCAATGCGTATCGCGATGCGGGCGCAGATTGTTTGTTCGCGCCGGGCGTGGTGGAGCGCGACTTGATTGCCGCGATCGTCAAAGAGGTTTACGGGCCGCTCAACATTCTCGCGGGTCGCGGCACGCCGTCGATCGCCGAGTTGCAGACGATGGGCGTGCGGCGCGTAAGCGTTGGTTCCGGACCGTGCCGGGCGACGATGGCGCTGACGCGGGAGATCGCGACGGAGCTGCGAAGTCAAGGCACCTACGAATCGTTCACCACGCGTGCGATTCCCTACCCGGAGGTCAATCAGATAATGCGTGTCACGGTGGGAAAGTGATCGCGCACGGCACTTCAGGAACGGGCTGCAGGTAGCGGTACGAGACGTTGCGAACGTTCGAGTGCACGAACTTCACATCGGGGATACGACCGCGCAGGAGCACTTGGAGCGGATATTCGAGTTGGTTGTTGTTGATGTCGATTCCGACGATTCTGCATCCGGTGGCAACAACCAGTTCCACCGCGGCTTCGTAAGCGGCGCGGCTGCCGAACTGCACCATGTCGTTGAAGTACTGCTCTTCGCGAGGCGTGTGGAGAACGCTGCGCGGACCTTGCAACGGTCGCGTCCAATTCTGAAGCGTCGCAAGACGCGCGTTGGTCAGCAAGAACAAGCACAGCGCGACTTGGACGATTCCAAATCGCAACTTCTCCCCGGCCAATCCGACGACGGGACTCGCCAGCACGAACAATGGCAACAGCAGTCGCGCCTGAAACGGCTGCCACTTTAGATACGCGCAGAACGAAAGGAATCCACACGCGAGCGCGAGGGCGAACACCACGACAGGCCATTTGCGGCTCCATGCCAAAATCCCGGTCGCGAGGATCAAAAACAGAAGCTGCCATCGATTCGGCGCGTCGGCTTCATGATTTGCATTTTTCGGCGCGGCGAAGACGGAGTCCGGCCAGGTGGTCGCGCGATCGTTGATGTCGATTCCGAGGCGCTCGTGCGTCCGCACCACGAATCGAAATACCGCTTGATTCCACGAATCGCTTCGCGCGCCGATCTGATCGGACGCATTGCGCAATAGATTCGATGCCGTAGGTTTCCAGCCAAGTGAATCGTTACGCCAGCGGTAACCGTCCTCGCCCTGAGCAGACGGGAATCCCAGTGGCGATCCGCTGAGTCCGATGTTGCGTGCGAAGTGCGGAACGTTGATCGCAAGTGCGACGGAGGTCGCGAGCAAAGCGGCCCACGCGACAGTCCGCCAGCGCAGGCGGAGCAACACGGGAAGGAGGACGGCAGCGATCAACCATGGCGCGAACAGATACGCGGTCGCTTTCGTAAGCAGCGCGAGGCCCAGCGCGGCTCCGAAATACACGGGGCGCCGGGAGAGCGCGAAGTAAACCGTCACGCACAACCACATCGCAAGGAAGTAATCGTTCTTCGCGCCGGAACTGGCGAGCACTCCGCTAGGAATGGTCGCGCAGAAGATTGCAGCCATCGCCTGACCGCGAGGACTCGCGCCAAACTCTTTCGCTATCGCCGATACAGCAATGACACAACCGAGCGACGCGAACCATTGGATGAAATTCGTGAGACTATCGCCACCGCTGATGACGAACAAATGCAGCGAGGCGTACTCGGCCAGCGGCTGCAGCATGAGTTGCGGAAAGTATGGCGTGGGGAAAAAGCGCACGCTCGCTTGTTCGGCCCAATACATGACCCTCGGCAGGTGATATGCCATCGCGTCCGCGCTATTCGGCGCGCTGAACCCGGCGGTGATCGCCGTGAGCGTCAGGACCGCAGCCGTGCCCGCCACGCACGTCCATCCAACGAAATCACGCGAGACGGTTACCGGGCTTCGCTCCCGTCGCCACCAGAGAATCATCAACGCGACCACCACCGTCCAGCACACGACCAGAGGCCCGCGACGAATCGCGTGCATTGCACTCAGCAGTTCGGTGATCGCAACCAGCGCGACTCCCAGCAGCACAACCGCGCGGATCAGCCGGTCGCGCATCCTATGTACCGAGCACGGCAGCCGCCCTGCGTCCGCATTCGAGCAGATCGCCGCACTGGCATCTCAGGACGCTATCCACCATGCGCTTCATCGTGCGGATGCGCTCCATTTGCTCGTCCAGTTCCACCTGTTTCTTGCGGGCCATCTCCTGCCAGCGTCGCGACGCCGGAATGGCGCCTTCGAATCCGTGCAGCAGATGTCGCATTTCATCGAGTCGGAAACCGCACGCTTGGGCGAGCCGCAGGAGATGCAGCCGATTCACAGCGTCTGGACCGTAGCGGCGCTGGCTGCTGCTGCGCGCAGGCTTGGGAAGCACGCCGATGCGCTCCCAATATCGAATGGTCGAGGCCGGGACGCTGCCCGCGGCCGAGAGTTCGCCGATGGTCATATGAATTTGCTTGACTTAAAGCTCACTTTAAGTTGTAGCGTGGAGACATGACCGTAGCAACTGCCGCGTGTTTGATCTTATTCGCCTCGGCGTGCGTGAGCGCACAGGAAACTCCGGCGATCGCTTGCAATCCGAAAGCGATTAGCGCCGAACAAAAGCCTCGTTATGCGGCGCTTACCAAGCGCCTCCGTACTGCCGCCCGCGACATGCAGGACCTGCCCGACGGTTACGCGATCCGGCTCGACAGCAAAGCCATTACCTTGCCAGAGGCCGCGGAATGGATCAGCATGGAGCGGCTATGCTGCCCGTTTCTGAAATTCGAACTCTCGACGTCCGGCAATCAGACCGAGTGGACCTTGAAGCTCACGGGCCCGGCAGGATCGAAAGCGATTCTTGAAGCAGCTTTCGGACTCGGGAAGTGAATTACTTCACCGTGATCACTGGCCCATTGCTCGCCACGCCACCCACCGTGATCACCACCGGATATTCCCCTGGCGGAAGATTCGGAACGCTCACGTTCACCTGCGCCAACGCGGTCGATCCGGGAGTTAACCCCGCGAATTGAACCGGCGCGGACGATCGTCCGATAGTCGCGGTGACGTTGAGCGTCGCTCGCGTTAACTCGGTGAGAGAAGCCGGAAGCCCGCTGCCGACCGCAGGACTAACCGGACCAATCCCAGTCCCGTAAATCGAGATCACGCTGCCGACGGCGGCTCCATTGTCCGGCAGATTGACGGAAGTGTCCTGGTTACGCACAGCAGCTCGATTCTGCCCAAAGACCGTGATCCCGGGTGCCGCAGGCGCAACGCGGATCCACGCGATGGAACTAGGTGAGTTTTGCGAAACGACGACTACCGTCGCAACTGGCGCGGCGATTCCAAACGGAAGTTGAAAATTAATCTGTCCCGCGCTCACAAAAAACAGCGGCGCGGCGACGCCGTTCACCAGCACCGTGACTCCGCCGAGCGTGGTCGGAAGTGTTGTGGAAGAAGCTTGCGCGGTCTGGACCGCAAGATCCTCCCCATAGATACTGACAAACGACCCCGGCGCAACGGCGTTCGACTGCGTGGTGGAATAAGTGCCCGCATTCCCACTGGATCCGTTGGCGACTCCGCCGAAGAAGATCGAGGGCAGCAACGTCGGGATCACTTGGAGATTCACCGCCAGGCGCCCGCCGGTCGCGACCGACATCGGCGCTGCCAGTCCCTGTGCCAGTCCAGACTGGACCGGCACTCGACCCTGCTCTTCGCCCCGTCTGGCGAAATAGCTGTACAGCGCCATCGCGTCGGCATCCAGCAGGGCGTCGCGCGTGACGATAATCGTCGCGACACGGTAGTTCTTCTTCGACGCCGTGGAATCTGGAACGCGTCTCCCGGCGTTCGCCACTACGTCGCTCATGTTCACTGTGGAGAATGCAGCCGTGTACAGCCGGTTGGTGCACTGGCTGATGACGCCGTCGCTCGACTGATCGGCGAAGATGTAATGCGTCCCCACCTGCTCGGGCGGAATCAGGCCCATCAGGTAAAGCTCCATATCGTTGAAGATCGGCGCGGCGGTGGTCTGCGTGAGCCGCAGGGCGCTGCCCTCCGGCGTGACTTGACATGGGAACAGACCTCCGGCGCCGCTGCCGGGGATACTGAAACCCATCACGTTCGAGGCAAGACTGGATATCGGCCAGTGCGGCGATCCTGAGGCCAGTAGCGGCAGCTTCAGAAAGTTGATGAACTGATGCCCGAATTCGTGGACAAACGCGGTCTCGCCGGCATCGAAATACGCGGTGATCGGAAAAACGTTGACGCCGATCAACGCGCCCGCGCTGCCATACGCCGCTGAGTTGTTGACAATCGACAGCCCCACGCCTTGAACGTCGTTGCGCGTGGTGACGTGATACCGGTTTTGCGAGTACGAAATCGCATACACCACATTCAGCATGTCGAACTGATCGGGGAAGAGCTGGTAGAAGCGGCGGCTCACCGGTGAAAAGTCTGGCAGCCGGGACGGATCGGTTCCCGCCGCGGGATACGCCGACGCCATGCG